>JBKEBR010000128.1:0-8852 GCA_047973285.1 Oscillospiraceae bacterium
CGGGGCAGGTGGTAAGCTGCGGCATTTTAGGGGTGCTGCTTGTGCTGGCTATTGAAAAAAACCCGGCCCTGTACAAACTGGTTACCGGGCAGCGCGGCGCCCTGTAGGGCGGCCCTGTTTGCAAGGCAGCCCAGGATATGCTTTATTTTTACAGCAACCACTCCCGGCTTTGCCGGGAGTGGTTTTTTGTGGCCTGCCCCATAAATGCACACCGTGCCAGGGGCCAAAGCAAAACCGTACGCCGGGCCGCGGTGGGCTTTGGCGCATTTTTATAAGAAATGGCAAGGCCACCCGCTGTGAGTGGTTTGCTTTTCAAGCGCTTTTATTCTTTTGTTCGGTCGGCAAGGGCCAAGGGTTTTGTGGCAACTACGTTTTTCCCTTCGCCCATAGCGCCAATTGCCCTAAAATAGGCCTGCAATATATACGCAAAGAGCAGGGGAAATTTCCCCTGCTCTTTGCTTTAATTATTCTTCTTTTTTTATTTGCTGCTTGCTTTCGCTGCCGCTTACGCAAGCGGCGCGGCGGCTGAAAGCCCCCCTGCCAGGCTGCCGCTGCCATTGAGAATTTTCATAAATTCTTCGCCGGTAATGGTCTCTTTTTCCAGCAGGTAGTCGGCAAGCTCGTGCAGTTTTTCTTTGTTTTCCCGCATAATGGCGCGGGCCTTGTTGTGGGCGCCTTTGATAATGGAAAGCACCTCGCCGTCTATTTTGGCGGCGGTGTCGGGCCCGCAGGCAAGCTGGGTGTCGCCGCCCAGGTACTGGTTGGTAATGGTTTCCAGCGCCATCATGTCGAATTCCTCGCTCATGCCATAGCGGGTAACCATGGCCCGGGCCATTTTGGTGGCCTGCTCAATATCGTTGGAGGCGCCGGTGGTAAAGGTGCCGAACACCTCTTCCTCTGCGCTGCGCCCCCCGGTAAGGGTAACAATTTTGTTGTAGGCTTCTTCTTTGGAAAGCAGGTTCACCTCTTCCTCATCCACCTGCAGGGTGTAGCCCAGCGCCCCCGAGGTGCGGGGAATGATGGTTATTTTGGTAACCGGCGCCGAGTGGGTTTGCTTGGCGGCCACAAGGGCGTGGCCGATTTCGTGGTAGGCCACAATTTTCTTTTCTTTGGGGTTAATTACCTTGTTTTTGCGCTGCTGCCCGGCAATTACCGTTTCCACGCTCTCCATCAAATCGTCCTGCATTACAATGCGGCGGTTGAACTTAACGGCGCGCAGGGCGGCCTCGTTGATGATGTTGGCAAGGTCGGCGCCGGAGGCGCCCGCCGTGGCCCGGGCAATAACCCCGTAGTCGATGTTGTCGGCCATCATTACCTTTTTGGCATGTACCCGCAAAATGGCCTCGCGGCCTGCCAAATCGGGCAGCTCTACGGGAATGCGGCGGTCGAACCGGCCGGGGCGCAGCAGCGCCGAGTCCAGCGTTTCGGGGCGGTTGGTGGCCGCCAGAATAACCACGCCGCTGGAGGCGTCGAAGCCGTCCATTTCGCTGAGCAGCTGGTTCAGGGTTTGCTCGCGCTCGTCATTGCCCGAAAGCCCGCTGCCATCGCGCTTTTTGCCAATGGTGTCCAGCTCGTCTATAAACACAATGCAGGGAGATTTCTCTTTGGCCTGCTTGAACAAATCGCGCACGCGGGCAGCGCCGCGGCCCACAAACATTTCCACAAATTCCGAGCCCGCAATGGAAAAGAAGGGAACATTGGCTTCGCCCGCAACCGCCTTGGCCAGCAGGGTTTTGCCCGTACCGGGAGGGCCCACCAGCAAAGCGCCCTTGGGCATTTTGGCGCCCACAGACTTGTACTTGTCGGGCTTGTGCAAAAAGTCCACAATTTCGGTAAGGGCCTCTTTGGCTTCGTCCTGGCCCGCCACATCCTCAAAGGTTATGCCGGTTTGGGCCTGCACATACACCTTTGCGTTGGATTTTCCAAAGCTCATGGCGTCTCCCCCCATGCGCTTGCTCATGCTGCGGATAAAGAAATACCCGCCGCCCAGCAAAACGGCCATGGGCAGAATCATCAGCAGCAGGTCGGCCCAGAAATTGGAACTTTCCGCAATAACCTGCGTAAATTCTATGGGCTTGCCGTCGGCTGTTTTGGCCTGTTGCAGCCTGTCTACCAGGCTTGCATCGGCAAATAGGCCGGTATAGTAGACGTTTTCGGTGCTGTCTTCGGCGCCGGTGGCCTTAAAGCTGATTTGCTGGTTTGCCTCGTCCACCTCTACGGTGGTAACCCTTCCGTCCTCCACCATCTGCAAAAATTCAGAATAGGTTACCTCGGTGGTTTGGCCGGTAAGCATTTGGGGCATTACAAAAACCCTGAGCAAAAAAAACAGCAGTAAAAGCGCCAGGGCGTAAAACATAAAAGATTTTCGTTGGTTTTGCGGCGACTGCCCGTTCATATAGAATCTTCCTCCTCGTTTTTCGTTAGCAGGCCCAGTATTTCTTCTACCCCCACCAGGGTTTGTTGTAAAACTTGCAGTGCCTGGGGCTGCTGCAGCACCTGCAGGTAGGGCCCGTATTCGGCATGAAGCTGTTCTACCAGCTGCCTGCCCCCGCCGGAAAGGCTTACCACCACCTGCCGTTCGTCCTGCGTGTGGCGGGCCCGGGTTACCCGGCCCTCTCCCTCCAGCTTTTTGCACAGGGCCGAATTGTTTGCCCCGGCCATGCAGGCCCGCTTTGCAAGGCCTGTTACGGTTTGCGGCCCTTCGAAATAAAGAACCATTAAAATGTTGAGCTGCAGGGGTGTAACATTGTGCCGGGCACAAAAGGGTTGCAGCTGGTGCTCTATTTGCCCGCCAAACCGGCGCAGGGCGTCTGCCATGCGCCAGTAGTTGTGCAAAGGTTCCACATTGGCTCCCTCCCCGCTTTTGCCTGTGCGTTGTATTCTTCATTTAGCTATGAAGCATACATATTATATTATATAGGCTTTATGTGTGCTTCGCGTAAAGGCGGTGAAGGTTTTGTGAAAATTACGGCCCTGCTTTCATGGCGGCCCGGCCATATTGCTGCGCCTGTGTTGAAATTACGGTTTTCCGTCAAAAAATGGAAAGCGCCCCAAAGGGGCCGGAGCCGGGCTGTTTGCGGCGCTTTTATGCCCCAAGCCGGGTTTTGCTGCCGCACCGGGCCGGGCCCGCCTTGTAGCGTTTACCGGCACGGCGCCAAGCCCGCGGGCCTTTGGCCCGCTGTGCCCTGCTGCTTTTAAAAACAGTATACAGCAATTTTTTCAAAAGCAAAGCCCTTTTTTGCAGCTGTTTTTCCGGCGGGGCTTTGTGATACAAAAAAGCCGCTCTTGCAGGGCAAGAAGCGGCTTTTCGCTTTTGGTGTTCCGCTTACGCGGCTGTGCTGCTGGCGCTGGTTTGGCTTTGGTGCAGCTTTTTGGGGCTGTAGAACCATTCGGCGCCGGGCACCTTCTGCACGGTGTAGCTTTCGTACACGCCCTTCAGGTACTCTTCGTAGTTGTCCTGTTCCATCTCCTGCACAACGCTGTCGCGCACTTCCTCATATTCCGCGTCGGTTTCGAAGGTGTCGATAATTTGGTACACCATAATGGCGCCCGACATATCGTAGGTGCCAACATCGCCAATTGCCTGGGCCTTCACTCCATCCAAAAATTCCTGGGTAAAGGTGCCGCTGGAATCGGGGGTGTAGCTGAGGTAATAGGTAATCAGCTCGTCGCTTTCGGTCTCTTCCCCGGCGGTTTCATCGGGCAGGGCTTCCTCTGTGGCGGCGGCTTCCTCCGCGGCAGTGGCCGTGGGGTCTACCAGCGCGTTTATTTTGGGCAAATCTTCCTTCGCGGCGGCCTGAATGGTTTTGCCGTCCTTCATTTCGGCCACCATGGCGTCTACCGCGGCACGCACCTCGGCTTCATTCGGAATGGCCTCGCCGGTGGTAAGGTCGGTAAGGTACACCAGCATCAGGCGCAGGTGGGCGTAGTTCTGGCTGTAGTAGTCGGCCACTTCCTCTTTGGTGGGGGCCAGCTCGCCGCCGTTGGTGTACAGCGTGCCAAACAGTTGGTTGCTTAAATATTCCGAAACAACATAGCGGCGAAGGGTTTCTTTGCCAATGCCGTTCGGCTCGTAGTAATCTTTTACGCTGTCCCAGTAGCCCATGTCAGATTCCACCGAGGCCGCGTTTTCTTCGGAAAGGGTGATGCCTTTTTCGGCGCAAATTTTTTCAATGGCCACAATGCGCTTGCAAAGCTCTATGGTGCGGCTTTTAATCCACTCTGTGGCAGTTTGGTCCTCTATGGTCTGCGTCAGCAGGTCGGCCGTGGTATCCTCCACCTTGCCGCTCGCCTCCGAATAGGCTATCATCTGCATCATAAGGTACAGGCCGCCGGAAATTTCTTCCCCTTCCACCGTAAGGACTTTTGTATAAAAATTACCAAGGCACCCGGTTAAACCAAACAACATTACACCTGCCAGCAGCAAGCCAGCCCATTTTTTAAGCTTCACAGATAGTTCCCTCCAAAAAGGCACAACTGCCTTTATTCTGAGCAAATGTCATTGTTAGATTATAGCTTTTTTTCTTTTGGGTTGCAAGCGGAATTGTGGGGGCCCGCCCGGCCGGCGGCCCATGGCGCTATTCGCCGCCCGCGGGCGGCCCGCTTTTTATTTGCGCTTCGCTTTCATTCAGCGCCACAACCACATGGTTCAGCACATCCAGCGGCTTTTCGGCGGCCAAAATGCTTACCGCCATATAGGGCTTTGCCGAAGCGTTGACCATAATGCGGCGGGCCATGCCTTTTAAAAGGCCTTTGGCCGCGGCAAAATTAACCCTGTCGGAATAAATAAGCAGGGTGTCTTTTTGCTGGGCAATTTCGTAAATGCCAAGGCGGGCGGCCAGCACCCGCAGCAGGCTGATGTCCACCAGGCCCTTTACGCTGGCGGCAACCGGGCCGTAGCGGTCGGCCAGTTCCTCCAGCACATCGGCGGCGTCCTCAGGGCTTTCAATGGCGGCAATGCGCTTATAGGCCTCGATGCGCCCCTCGGCGGAGGGAATGTATTTTTCGGGAATAAAGGCGTCCACCGTAATATCAATTAAGGTGTCGGCCTTGTCGGGCGCGGGGGCTTCGCCCCTGGCAAGGGAGACGGCCTGGTTGAGCATTTTCACATACAAATCGTAGCCCACGGCCTCCATGTGGCCGCTTTGGCTTTGGCCCAGCAGGTTGCCCGCGCCGCGTATCTGCAAATCGCGCATGGCAATGCGAAAGCCGCTGCCAAAGGCGGTGAATTCCCGAATGGCCGAAAGCCGTTTTGCGGCCACATCGGTGAGAACCTTGTCGCGCCGGAAGGTGAAATAGGCGTAGGCCTTGCGGCTGGAGCGCCCCACCCTGCCCCGAATTTGGTACAGCTGGGAAAGGCCCATGTGGTCGGCGTCTTCTATAATAAGGGTGTTGCAGTTGCGCACATCCACCCCGGTTTCAATCAGGGTGGTGCACACCAGCACATCAATTTCGCCGTCCAGCAGCTGCTGCCACACCCTGGAAAGCTGCTCTTCCTCCATACGGCCATGGGCGGTGGCCACCCTTGCCTCCGGCAGCAGGGTGCGCAGGCGCCCGGCGGTGTAATCAATAGAATCCACCCGGTTGTGCAGGTAATACACCTGCCCGCCGCGGGCCATCTCTTTTTTAATGGCCGAGGCCAAAATACCCTCGTCGTATTCCATTACATAGGTTTCCACCGGCTGGCGCTCGGTGGGGGGGTCGTCAATGGTGCTCATGTCGCGAATGCCCGAAAGCGCCATGTTGAGGGTACGGGGAATGGGGGTGGCGCTTAAGGTAAGCATATCCACCCCAATAAAGGTCTCTTTCAGCCTTTCCTTGTGCTTTACCCCAAAGCGCTGCTCCTCGTCTACAATTACAAGGCCAAGGTCTTTAAAGCGAATGTCCTTTTGCAGCAGGCTGTGGGTGCCCACCACAATGTCTACCGTGCCGGCGGCCAGCCCTTTTTTTGCCGCCGTTCGCTGCTTGGGGGTGCGAAAGCGGCTGAGCATTTCCACCTTAACGGGAAAGGCCTCCATGCGGGAAAGCAGGGTGTTGTAATGCTGCCAGGCCAAAATGGTGGTGGGCACCAGAATGGCGCACTGTTTGCCGCCCATTACGCACTTGAAGGCCGCCCGCAGGGCCACCTCGGTTTTGCCCACCCCCACATCGCCGCACAAAAGCCGGTCCATGGGGTGGGGGCGCTCCATATCCTTTTTTATTTCGTGGGCAGACAGCAGCTGGTCGGGAGTTTCCTCGTATTCAAAACGGGTTTCAAAATCGTGCTGCCAGTCGCCGTCGGCGGAAAAGGCAAAGCCCTTTGCCTCGCGGCGGCGGGCGTACAGTTCTATCAGTTCCTTGGCCATTTCGCGGGTGGCGGTGCGCACCCGCGCCTTTGTTTTTACCCACTCGCCGCCGCCCAGCTTTGCCAGCTTCACCCTTTCCCCGTCGCCGGGGGCGGTGTAGCGGCTCAGCAAGTCCAGCTGGGTTATCGGCACATACAGGGTGTCAGCCTTGTCGTAATTAATTTTCAGGTAGTCTTTTACCACCCCGTGCAGGTCCAGCCGGTGAATGCCCGCGTACAGGCCAATGCCGTGGTTTTGGTGCACCACGTAATCGCCCGGTTTAATGTCTTGCAGGCTGGAAAGGCCCTTGTTTTTGGCGCGGGCGCGTTTGTGCTTGGGCTCTTCCTGCCGGCGGGAGGTAAACACGGCAAAACGGGCAAAGGGGTATTCCGCCCCTGCCGAAAGGCGGCCGGGCACCACCGCCACCACCCCGGGCGCGGGGTTGGGGTCGGCATCTTTCACCGCCGCCACCTTAAAGCCCTCGGCGGCAAGGTCGCGCACCAGGGCCGCCGCCGAACGGGTGGTGCCCGCCAGCACGGCGCAGAAATAGCCCTCATGCACAAGGGGGCGCAGCTCTTCGGTAAGGCCGGCAATGTCGCCCCGCCAGGGGGGCAGGCTGTGGGCCGCCATGCTGATGCTTTCGCGCAGGCGCACGTCGGGCAGGGTGCGGGCAAAATTTTCCGACAAAATAGAGGGGTGCTTTTCGGCCAGGGCAAACAGGCCGGCAATGTCGCCGTACATAGGGGCCAGCTGGCCGGTAAAAAGGCCCTCCTCCAGCAGGGCCTTTTGCTCCTCCTGCAGGCGGAATTCAACACCTTTGGCCTCTTCCCGCAGGGCGCTGGGCTCGTCGAAAAAAAGAAGGGGGGCCTCCAAATAGTCCAGCACGGTGCCGGGCACCGGGTAGCGCAGCACAAGGTATTTGTCCATGCCCTCGGGCATTACCCCGCCGTCCAGCACGGCAAGGTCGTTTTCCAGCACGGCGGCCAGCTGCTCTTTGGCTGCGCCCTTTTTTTGCGCCAGCTTGGCGCGCAGCAATTCGGCCGTTTGGGCCGTGTCGCCAAACAGCACCTCCCGGGCGGGAGAAAGATATATTTTATTCAGCTTGTTGTCTCGGCGCTGGCTGATGGTGTCGAAGGAATGGATGGATTCTATCTCATCGCCCCAATATTCCAACCGGGCGGGCAGGGCCATGTCGGGGGCGTAAATGTCCACAATGTCGCCCCGCACGCTGAACTGGCCGGGCCCCTCTATTTGGGTGCGGCGAAAATACCCCGCCGCAAACAGCGTTTCCACCAGCTTGCTTTGCTTAAGGCTCATGCCGGGTTTTATGGTGAGGGTACCCGCCAGAAAATCCGCCTTGGGCAGGGTGTATTGCAGCACCGCCTCCACCGGGGCGGCCACAAGCCGAACCCGCCCCCCCACAAGGCGGCCCAGCACCTGCAGGCGGCGGTGCTCGTACTCGCGGCTTTGCCCCTCTATGTTGCGCATTACAAAATCGCGGGCGGGGTACACCGCTGCGGCAAGGCCAAAGGCCTCGGTATCTTCGGCAAAACGGGTTGCCTCGGCCTCGCCTGCGGTAACCGCCAGCGCCGGGCGGCCGGTGTCTTCACACAGGGCGGCCAGCACCTGGGCCCTTGCCGAGGGGGAAAGGCCAAACAGGGCCACCGCGCCGGGCGTACCCTGCACCGTTTCTAAAAGCCGCCGGTATTCAGCGCTTTGCTTAATTGCACGGGTCAGCATATATCTCCTTTGTTCCTTTCGGCCCCGGCGGCCCGGGCCGGCCTGCGCGGTGGCAGCGGATGATTGGGATTTTATTCTTCAAAAGGGGGGCGGCGCGCAGGCACCCTTTGGGGCCGCGGCGCCGTGCATGGGCCGGCCGGGGCGGTGGTTTTTAAGCCGTGTGCCTATACGCCGCTTAAAACCCTGCCAAAACTTAGCCCTTGCCGTTAAAACGGCCCATTGCCTCGGCGGTTTTCCCCTCCATTAAAAGCAGGGCCGCGGGGGCAATGTCCTCGTAGCGGGCCTGTACCGCCTTTTTTTCCTGCTGGGTAAAATGGCCCAGCACCCAATCGGCCAAATCGTACTGGGGGTTTGGGCGCTCGCCCACCCCTATTTTCACCCGGGGGAACTCCTCCCCCATGTAAGAGATAATGCTTTTGAGGCCGTTGTGCCCCCCCGCCGAGCCGGACAGCCGGATGCGCAGCACGCCCGGCGCAAGGGAAACATCGTCGAACAAAACCAGCACCCGCTGCACCGGCACCTTATAAAAGGCCGCCGCCTTTTGAATGCTTTGCCCCGAAAGGTTCATAAAGGTTTGGGGCTTTAACAGCAGCAGCTTGTGGCCGCCTGCGCGGCCAAGGCCGTACAGGCCGTCGAACTTGGCCTTGCGCACCTCTATGCCCCACCCGGCGGCCAGGGCATCCAGCGCTTCAAAGCCCACATTGTGGCGGGTGCCCTCATACTTTTTGCCGGGGTTGCCAAGGCCCGCCACCAGCCACTCTACTTCGCCTGCATCTTTTTTAAAAAACA
>JBKEBR010000129.1:0-2994 GCA_047973285.1 Oscillospiraceae bacterium
CCATGGTTTTGCTGGCAAGCGCACCGGTTAGCACAATGGTGTCCAGCCCTGTTTGAATGGTAAGGGTGCGGCGGGAGCCCACCATTAAATTCACAATATAGTAGGGCACAAAGCTTTCGCCCTCGGCCGTTACGGTTAGCTTGGCTTTGTTGACCTGGGCCTTCAGTTGGGCGTGCACACCAAGCCAAAAGTTGCATTCGCCCCCCGCAGGCGCCGGGGTACTTCCCTCGCCGGGGGTTTCTCCTCCGGGGGCCGGGCTGCTGCTCACCGTTATGGTGAAGGTGCAAACCGCATTTTGGCTATACCCATGGTTCGTCCAGAACGTATCGGTGCTTTGTATGGTAATAGAGGCGGCGGTTTCATTGGAGGCCACCGTAAGGGTGCCAACGCCCGATGCAGAAATGCTGGTGCCTGCACTTACCGGGGAAATAATTTCCCAAAAAACAAAACCGTCCGAAACATTCCCGCCATTTTCAAACAAATAATAATTCTTGGTTTCCCCGGGCGCTATGCTGGCATCGCCAATAATCCACTCTTCGCTCCCGCCGGGCGTTGTTACGCTGGCGGCCAGCGCCGCCACCGGCCATACGGCCAGCAAAAGTGCCGCCAATGTGGCTGCCGCTATTATTCTCATTCTTTTCATTGTATAACTCCCCAGTTAATTTTTAATTTATTATCGCACAAAGTCCTCCCTTCTTCTCTATAATACAACATCCCGGGGCATCCGTCGATACCGTAATATTTACAATTTGCAGGCCCTTATTTGCGCTTTATTTGTGCGTGTTTGCCTTGTGCCGCGGCCCTGTTTTGCCGTTTTTCGCCAGGGTAAGCCACCGCAAAACCGCAAAAATTCAAGGCCTGCGCCTGCCCAAAGCGGGGCGCTTCCCTGTACGGCGCCCCACCGGGCCCCGGCAAAGCTTTCCGTTTTTTTGTACCGCCACCCGTTAAAAAACACAGCGCAGCTTTTCAGCCGAAGGGCCTTGGGCAAGGCTTTGGGCGAGAATTCACACCCAGGCGCCCTGCCATTGCCGCACCTGCCTGCCGCCCGGCGCCTTGCGCCCTTTACAGGCGCCTGCTTTCCACGGTACTTTTCCACAAAGCCCGCGCGTTTTATGCGCCAAAAAATGCTCTGAACAAAGCATCCTGCGCGCCGCTGTGTGCAAAACAACAGGGCTATTTAAAACTTTGGGCGTACCTGCTACAATGGGTGGTACAGGCGCCCGCCGCAAAAACGGGCCGCCAATTCAACAAAAAAAGGGCGGCCCTTTGCCGGCCGCCCGGGAGGCTTTGTATGAAAAAATGTACCGCGCTGCTGCTTACCCTTTGTATGGCCGCCCTGTTTGCCGCCTGCGGGGGCGGGGCCGGCAGCTCTGTTATTCCGGCAGACTCCCTCGGCTCGGGCAATGCCCAGCTGCGGGGCATTGTGCTTGCCCTCACCACCCAAACCTCGCTGTTTCCCGGCGACACCGCCACCCTGCGGGTAACCCTGATGGCGAAGGACGGCGCCGCCAGCGTGGATGCCGCCGCCCAGCTGAACAATTTGGAATTTGTGTGCAGCAACGCCGCCATTGGCACCCTTGCGGGCCCCACCTTGCAAGACGGCGCCATTCAGTACACCCTTTCGCAGCTTGCGGCGGGCAGCGCCGAGATACAGGTAAAAACCAAAGACGGCGCCGTGGCCAGCAACACCCTTACGCTACAGGTTATTGGCGAATAAGGCGCAAAGCGGCGGCGGCAAATTGCTGTACGCACTTCACCCGCTTGCGAAAGGCTTCTTTTTATGAAAAAATTTATAGCGCTTTTTCTGCTTTTGTTTTTGCTTTTGCAATGTGTGGGCAAGCCTGGCAAAACCGAAAATGTTAAAATAACTTTAGGCGCTTCCTCGCAGTTTTCCGAAAACGAATTGCAAGCGGCGGCAAACGCCGTGCTAAAACGCTTTGTCGGCTTTGAAGACTGCACCCTGACAGAGTTATGGTACGATGAAGGCTTTTCCAATTCTACGGTTGCCCAATACCACGCAACAAAAAACGACCCTGCAAACGGCATTGCATTGCTTTCCAACTTTGATGTGGGCCCTTCCGGCGGCGACGGCAGCTTTAACCCCAACACAACCTATTCGCATTGGAACTGGATATTGACAAGAAGCGGCGCAACCGGCCACTGGAAGGTTATTGACTGGGGCGATTAACCTTCCCCTCTGTTGGAATTGCAGGCGGCTCTTGCGGGCCATGCAAAAGCCAGAAACAGGTTTTTTGTAAGTGCCGTTGCCTTTCCGCCATAAACCAAAACGCGAAGCGCTTGTGAGGTAAAACAGCCAATGTACGAGCTAAAAATAACCAACAGGCAGTGGTGGTGTTACGACATTTTCGGCAATATCGGCTGGGTTTTGTATGGCACCGGCCTGTTTTTGTATCTTGCAAAAAACCCGGCGCAGCTGCAAAACAGCGGCGCTATTACGGTGGCCCTTTGGGGCTGCCTGCTGGGCGCCGCGCTGCTGCTGGCCGGGCTGGCCGAATTGATAAGCGAGCGGGTACAGGGCCTTTCCCGGGTGCTTCCCAAAGCCCGGCTGTACCGGGGCTTTGGGGCCATTGCCTGCGGCGCGCTGGTGGCAGCCGTAGCCTCTGCCGTTTTGCTTGCCTTTGCCCTGCCTATAAAAAAAGCTTCAACCGCAAGCCCGCTGTACAGCGCCCTTATGCCGGGCGGCGCACTGCTGTGCTTCGCCTTTGTTTCGCGTATATGCAAGGGCTTTGTAAAGCAAAGCCAATAGAGCAACACCAGTAAAGCAAAGAGGGTAAACAAAACGGGTAAAAAATCTCCCCCCGCCCCAATCCCCTCTTTGCAACACCGCCCCGCAGCACTATTTTATGGCAAAAGGCAGGCCCCTTTTTATGCGGTAAGGGGCCTGCCTTTTTTCACCCGTAGCTAAACAGGCTTTCGTCGCGGTTGCGGTAATCAATCAGGCCGTTGTACTGCATTTGGGCGTAAACGCCCAGC
>JBKEBR010000130.1:0-3411 GCA_047973285.1 Oscillospiraceae bacterium
CCTCCATGGCAAAAAACAAAAGGTACAACAGGGAAGCCGAAATTTTATATGGCAAGCTTGAAACCCTGGCGTTTATGGCTTCTTTTTTTGCAATTGACCCGCCCGCAAAAGAAATTCAAAAAGGGTGGGACTGTATTTTGCTCAACCAGTTCCACGATATTCTGCCCGGCACAGCCATAGAAGAGGTTTATAAAACAACAGACGAGGAATACGGCAAAATTTTAACGGCGGGCAAACAAAAGCTGCAAACCCTTACCGGGCTGCTGGCCAAGGCGGTTGCCACAAAGCCAAAAGCGGAAAAACAAAACGGCGTGGTTGTATTTAATACCATGGGCTACAGCCGCAGCGACGTTGTGTATGTTGCCCTGCCAAAGGGAATGGAGGACCTTGTGTGCCTGCGGGACGCCGCCGGCAATACCGTGCCGGTGCAGCACATGCCAAACGGGCAGGCGGCTTTTTATGCCGAAGGCATTCCCCCGCTTGGCAGTAAAACCTATTGGTGTGTGCGGGGCAGCAGCGCAGAGCGCCCGCAGCACAGCCTGCCGGTGGTGGAAAACAAGTATTACCGCGCCGTGGTAGAGAGCGACCTTACCCTTTCCTCCCTGTGGGAAAAGCAAACAGGGCGGGAGCTTGTGGCAAAGGGCAAACGTGCCAACCGGCTGCTTTGCTTTGAAGACCGCCCCATGAACTGGGACAACTGGGATATTGACCTTTACTACCGCAAAAAAAGGTACGAGGCCACCCGGGTTACCCCCTACCGTGTGGTTTCGTGCGGCAGCGTAATGACCATACTTGAGAATACCCTTGTTTTTTCAAATTCGGTTGTTCACCAGCAGGCCGTTTTTTACCACGATATGCCCCGCATCGACTTTGTGCACAAGGTGCAGTGGCGGCAGCACAACCTTTTGCTGAAAGCCTGCTTTGACACCGATATTTACGCCCCCCGCGCTTCGTTTGAAATTCAGTTTGGCAATGTGGAACGGGAAACCACCAATAACAACAGCTGGGACACCGCCAAATTTGAAACCTGCGCCCATAAATGGGCCGATCTTTCCGACCACGGGTGCGGGCTAAGCCTTTTAAACAATTGCAAATACGGCCATTATATCAAAGACAGGCGCATGGAGCTTACCCTTATTAAAGCGGGCCGGTATCCCAATGAAAACGCCGACATAGGCGGCCACGAATATACCTATTCTCTGTACCCGCACCCCGGCGGCTGGCGCAACGCCGACACGGTGGCGCAGGCTTATAACCTTAACGTGCCGGCCGAAGCGGTATTTTTAGAAGAGGCCGCCCTTGGCGGCGGGGCGGGGCAAAAAAGCTGGGTACAGGTTAATGCCCCCAATTGCTTTATAGAGGGCATAAAGCCCGCCGAAGACGGAAACGGCTTTGTTTTGCGGGTGTACGAAAACAACAACCGGCAAACCAAAGCGCGCTTCTCCTTTTCGGTTCCCCTCAGAAGCGTACAGGCCTGCAATTTGCTGGAGGAGACGGAGTATGAGATTGGCCTTTCGCAGGGCGAATTTGAGGATGTTTTAAAGCCCTACGAAATTAAAAGCTACCGGCTTTTGGTATAAGCTCCGCAGCGGGAAAAAACAAAACAAACAGGCGGCCTGCCTGCGCGCAGGCAAAATAAGGGCCCCGGCTGAAAGGCGCGGCGCCCGCTTTTAAAAGGCGGGGCCGCCATTTTTATTGGTGGCTGGCCAGCTGATACCGCTTGGGGCTTACCCCGGTGTGGGCTTTGAATAAGCGGCTGAAATGAGAAAGGTTGTTGTAGCCAACCATGTCGCAAACTTCTTCCACCGGCATTTGCGCCGCCAGCAAATGCTTGGCGCGCATAAGGCGGCAATTGATAATGTATTGCGCCGGGGAAATGCCGGTGGCCTGTTTAAAAACAACACAAAGGTAAGATTTGTTGATGAAAAAGCGGGCGGATAAAACATCCAGGGTAATATTTTCAGCGTAATGGTCGTGAATAAACTGAATTACCTCGTACACACGTCGAAATTTTTCGCCGCCGAGCGGGGCGGTTTTGTGGCGTTTTTGGTAAATGCGGTTTATAAAAACAAGAAGCTCCCCAAACAGAAACTTAATTTCCAAATCTTTGCCGAACACCTCTTCGGCGGTGGAGGAAAAAGCCTGGTCAAGGGCGGTTAAGCGCTGCATAAGCTGCTGCCGGTCGGCTTCGGGCACCGGCAACAGCTGGGGCCGGTTAAACGGCCTAAAGTAAAAGCAGTCTAAAAGGTTTGTAAGCGGCGAGGAAAAGCCCTGAATAAACTCCGGCTTAAAATAAACCACATAGCGGCGGTAAGGCTGCCCGTTAACCGCCGGGTATACCCGGTGCAGGTCCATATTGTTGAACAAAAGCAGGGTATGGTTTTCAAGGCCCAGCACCTCTTCGTCCAGCCGGCAGTTTACATTCGGGGAAAGCACATACAAAAGCTCAAAATCCCGGTGGATATGAAGATGCTTTTTTTCTGCCTCAAGCGAGGTTTTAAGCGCCATGGAAAAATCTTCAGTCAGGTTTTCGCGGTATACGCTGCTGTTTGGCATAGCCGCCTCCATGCGGTATTTTGTGGCGTAAGGCAATTTTTTTATCAAAGAAAGATAATTTAATCATACCAGCCATGCGCCAAAAGCACAACCGAAAAAATGCCCTGCACAAAGGCCGGCGGGCTACCTGCAAAAAAATTGGCGTTTGTTTGCAGGTGGGTGCCGCCGTACAAAAAGCGCCCCCCGGCGTTTTGGGTACAGGCCTGAAACGGCCGGTGAACATTGAGTTTTTGGGGGCCTTTTGTCGGGCCTTTAAAAAGCAGCTAGCGGTGGCGTTGGCAAATACGGGAACGGGGCTTTTAAAATAAAGTTTTGCCGCAGAGGTTTGCAGGCTGCCCCGCCATTTTACAAAAGGAACAACAGTAGTTTTCCTTTCCAACACGGCAATACCCCAAAACCTGAAAATGATAGCCCCGGCAAACGCAGAGGGCGCGGAATTTTCCGCGCCCTCTTTTTGCTGGGGAAAGTTTATTTGCTTCTACTTTTTTTAAATACGGCAGGTAGAATTTTATGAGGAGGTAACAGGGCAAAAGACGTTATAAGTATCGCCCCTGAAAAAATAAAGCCTTAGGGCTGCTTGCCAATATAGGCCAAAATGCCCCCGTCTACATACAGCACATGCCCGTTTACAAAATTGGAGGCCTCGCTGGCAAGAAAGATGGCGGGCCCCTTCAAGTCGGCCGGGGTACCCCACCGGGCCGCGGGTGTTTTGCTGATGATGAACTGGTCGAAGGGGTGGCGGCTACCGTCTGCCTGGCGCTCCCGCAGGGGTGCCGTTTGCGGGGTTTCAATGTACCCCGGGCCTATGCCGTTGCACTGAATGTTGTGCTCGCCGTACTCGCTGGCAATGTTCCG
>JBKEBR010000131.1:0-11168 GCA_047973285.1 Oscillospiraceae bacterium
CCGCCGCGCAAGCGGCAAGGCTTGCCTGCAGCGGGGCGGTAAGCTCATCCGTCAGGGAAGAGGGGCTGATAATGCCACTGGAAATGTCGGGTTTAACCTGGGTTACACTATCCTTTATAAAAAAAACCGCCCAAAGCAGCAGGGCAAGGGCCGCGGCCAGCCATTTCCAGCTGTAGTGGAACCAATTGGCAAACTTTTCCTTTTTGGAATATTGCTTTTCGGGCTCGGGCCCCTGTTCCTCGGGCGTAATATCCCGCAGGTAGCGGTAGCTTGGCATGGCAAAAGCTCCTTCATATATAAAGTACAGGCATGAACGTAGCCTAATAGTACCACATTTTACCGGCCTCCAAAACCGTTTCACACTCTTTTCACCGGGTTTGTGAAGTTCTTTCACAAAGTAATTTTACTTTTTTCACAAACCTGTACTATACTGAACCCAAACCAAAGCCATACCGGCAAGGCACGCGGCCACACTTTGCTTATTTTAGAATGAGGAGAATACACATGGACGAGTATACCCGCAATAACGAAAGCGCTGCTTCGGAACAAACCACCCCCCCGCCTGTTCAGCAGCAGGGGGCTTTAGAAGGCGGCCGGCAGCAGGCCACCCCCGAAGCCCCCCAGGCGCCGCAAGAGGGCCCGGCGGGCGTGCCGCAGCAGGCTGCCCCAACCCCCCAGCAGCCCGCCTATAACGGCTACTACCACTGGCAGAACCATGCGGCGCCCCCGTATGGCACCCCCCAGCAGCCCGTGCAAAACACTGGTTCTTATTACAATGCCCAGCAGCCCACGCAAGGCGCCGGCTATTACACTGCCCCCCAGCAGGCTTCTGCGCCCCAGGGCCCGGCGCAGCCCCCCAAAAAGAAGCACCGGGTACTGCCCACCCTTGCCCTTGTGGTGGCCTGCGCCTTGGCCGGGTTTGGCGGCGGGCAGCTTGCTCTTTCCTCTGCCGGCGGGCTGAACACCACGGTGGTGTACCGCACGGCTGAAACGGGAATTGAAAATGCCTCCTCCAGCAAAGACAGCCAAACGGTGGCCCAGGTGGCGGCCGTGGCCTCGGCTTCGGTGGTTTCCATTGAAACCGAGGTGCAAACCCAAACCATTATGGGGGAATCTACCGGCACGGCCGCGGGCAGCGGTGTTATTTTAACCGCCGACGGCTATATTGTTACCAACAACCATGTAGTTGAAGGGGCCTCCTCCATCACCGTTATTTTGCCCGACGGCACCCGGGTTGCCGCCACGCTGGTAGGGGCCGATTCGGTAAGCGACCTTGCGGTGGTTAAAATAGAGGCCGAGGGCCTTACCCCCGCCGTAATAGGCAGCTCCTCCAGCCTACAGGTTGGCGACTTCTGCCTGGCGGTGGGCAACTCAATGGGCACCCTGAACGGAACGGTAACCGACGGCATCATCTCGGCCCTTTCCCGCGAGGTAACCATTGACAACACCACCATGACCCTGCTGCAAATGAGCGCGGCCATAAGCCCCGGTAACTCGGGCGGCGGCCTGTTCAATATACAGGGCGAGCTGGTGGGCATTGTAAACGCAAAAAGCGGCGCCGAAAGCAGCGAGGGCCTTGGGTTTGCCATACCCGTAGACACGGTGGCCCAGGTGGTGGAGCAGCTTATGGAAAACGGCTATGTAAAAGGCCGCCCTGCCCTTGGGGTAAGCGTGCTGGAGGTTAGCGGCCAGCAGCAGGCGGCCCAGCTGGGCCTCTCGCAGGAGGGCATTTATATTCAGGAGGTAACCGCGGGCGGCGCAGCCGAGCAGGCGGGCCTGCAGGTGGGCGACCGCATTGCAAGCCTGGACGGCACCGAGGTAACCACCCTGGCAGAACTCAGCAAGGCTTTGCAGCAAAAAACAGCGGGCGAAAAGGCCGAGGTACAGGTACAGCGGGGCACCCAATTGCTGAGCTTTGAAGTAACCTTGCAGGAGGCGGCCAACAACAACGGGTAGAAACAGAAGAAAAACGGCCAATACCATACTAAAAGTATAAAAATTAAAGATATTTTGCATAAACCCAAAAAATAAATCAACCAAACGCTGTTTTATTCATTTTAAAATGGCGTTTGGTTTCTTTTTACAGTCAAAAACGGGTCAAAAACTGTGGGGTATATGCGTTATAATGCAACAAAACCGGGAATAATTTTGTGCAAAAATCAGAAAAAAATGCGAATTAATATTTTGTTCATAATATAGTGGTACCATAGGGCGCAGAGTAAAAGCGGGTACTGCCCGCAAGCAAAGGAAGGGTTTCATTTGCAAAAAGTAACCTATACAAAGCGGCAGTATAAACGGCAGTTTACAGGTTCCCGGGCGGCCGTTGCCCCGGCGCCCGCCATGGCAGAGCCGCTGGTTCCGGCGCAGCAGGCGCATTCCAAAAGGGCGGGGTACCTGGTGTTCAGCCTTTGCCTTGTTTTGGCCGTTTTGGCCGTTATGTTTGTTCCGCTGCTGGCCAGGGGCGAAACGGCCGTCAGCGCCTCCGCCGGCGCGGCCCTTACGCAGCAGGCGGAAAACGCCGTTGCCTACAACAGTGTGGAAGAGGCCGTTGCCGTGCTTGGGTTTAACGCCGCGCTTCCCACCCTGCCGCAGGGCGCCGCTGCTTCTGCGGTGCGCGTTTTGGATGGCAAGGTTTTGGAAGTGAGCTACCAGCTGGGCAAAGACTCTTTCGTGTACCGCACCGCCCAGGGGAACGATGATATAAGCGGAGACACCCACACCTATGCGTTTTCCACCACGGAAGAGGCGGGCGGTGTAGCCCGCAGCTATCAGGGCCCCACCGAAAAGTTTTTGAACCTTGCCGTTTGGGCGGCCGGCGGCAACACCTATGCTATTGTGGCAGAGGGCGGCCTTGCGGCCGAAACGCTGAAAGAAATTGCGCAGAGCATTGTATAACACAAAAACGCCTGTTGGCAAAAGCTGAATGCATTTGCCAACAGGCGTTTTGCCATATAAGCTGCCAAAAAGGGAAGGTTTTTCGAAGCCTTCTCTTTTTCTTGATAAAGCAATTCAACTAAGATATAATAGTTACCAATTGGATAAAATGTGTAAATGTTGCAAAAAGTGGTATAGGAGGGGCAATCTTGCAGGTCGAAAAAATTAAAGTAGAGATGCTGGGTGGTTTTTCGGTTTGGGTAAACGATAAAATTCTTATCAGTGATGCGCCCAAACTGACAAAGCCCTGGCAGCTTTTTTGTTACTTGATTTTGAACCGGGAAAAGTTTGTGGAAAGCCGCAAGCTGATTGCCATGCTTTGGGCAGACGACGTACTGGCAGACCCTGCCAATGTTTTGAAAAATGCGGTGTACAGCCTGCGAAAGGAGCTGTGCGGCGGGGAAAGCTTCACCGACAGCCCCCTTATTTACTCCTCCGGCGGGTACCGGTTTGACCCTGCGGTAGAGCTGGAACTGGACGTTGACGACTTTGTTGCCCTGTGCGCGCGGGCCCGGCAAGAGAAAAGCGCCGGGCTGGAAGAGCGCGCGGCGCTTTTCCGCCAGGCGCTGGATGCTTATAAAGGGGACTTTTTGCCCCAGCTGGACCAGGATTTGTGGGTGGTGCCCCTTGTGCTGGAGCACAAGCAGAGATACATGGAGTGCGCCAACGAATTTTGCGACCTGCTGTGGAAAAATAAGCAGTTTAAAGAAATGCTGAATGTTGCGTCTATGGCCAACATGATAGACCCGGTGGACGAGGCCAGCACGGTGTTTTTGTTTCGCGCCCTCGAGGCGCTTCGCATGTACCGGGTTATTGTAACCTCCTACTCCAAAACCTCGCGCTATTTTGAAGACACCTTCGGCAGCCAGCCCCCCACTGAGGTGCGCAAAATATACGCCGGGGCAAGCGAGCGCATTAACAAAACCGAGCAGGATATTATTGTTATTAAAACCGAGCTGAGCGGTATAGAAGGGGAAAGCCGCCCCCAGCGCGGCGCCTACTTTTGCACCTACAACAGCCTCAAGCATATTTACCCGCTGCTGAAACGGGCGGCAGAGCGCAGCAGCCAGGTGCTGGTGCTTGCCCTTTTCACCCTGGCGCAGGCCAAAACCAGCCCCACCGCCAACTACGACCTTGCGCGCATTATGGCAGAGTTCAAGGTGGTGGCAATGAACAACCTGCGTAAGGCAGACGCCATTGCCCGCTACTCTAAAAACCAGTATGTCATGCTGCTTACCGTAAACTCCTTGGAGGATGGCCGCCTGGTGCGCGACCGCATTCGGGAAAGCTTTGCGCAGGGAATGGCCGCGCCCAAGGTGCTTGTAGACATAAAGCTTACCGAGGTGTAAGGGCTTGGCCCAAAAGGCTCTGCAGGCCCCGAAAGGGCTTGTACAGAAAGCGCACAGGGCAGAAATACCTTTTCTTTGGCGGGTTATTTGCCCCCGGCACGGCAAAGGGGCTTTTGCCGCTTGCTCGCAAGCAAGTAGGGCCTCGGGGGGGCTACGGGGCCCCTGGCCGGGCAAACGCAAGGGCCTTTGCCGGTCCGCGCCGCTTAAAGGCGGTTTAGCTATGCCTTTGCAAAACCAAAGCCATGGCCTTTGTACACCCGGGCGGCAAAACCAGTATGGCTCAACACCGGATGCTCCCCCCGGGCGCGGGGCTGGGGTCGGCATTTTTTACCGCCACTGAACAGTAAAAAAGCTCCCCTAAAGGGAGCTTTTTTTGTGGCAACAGGGCTGCCAATGGGGCGGCCCTGCTGTTTTTTTTGGTACCTGCCCTGCCGTGCCAAAACCCATAAAATTTTTTATTCGGCCGGCAAAATTGGTATAAACCAAATACCGGGCGCCGAAACGGAACGGTAAAAAGCTCCCCAAAGGGAGGTTTTTTGCGGCAACAGGGCGGCCAATGGGCGGCCCGTTATTTCTTTTTCCGGCGGGTGGTTTGCCAGGCATAGCCCATTACGGGCAGGGTTGTTTTTTGCCCAAGCAGCGAAAGGGAAATGGGCCTGCGCGAGCAGTTTATGGCCACGGCACAGGTTTCGCCCCCGGCGCGGCGCTCAAAATGCAGCACGCCGTTTTCGGTGGGTAAAAAGGCAATGTCGGTGCCCGCAAAAGCGGCGCAGCCGTGGCGCAGGGCCGAAAGCTGCATCATCAAGGGCACAAGAGACTGCTCCTTGCTGCCCCATTCGTAAAAAGCGCGGTTAAAAGGGTCTTTATAGCCCTGCATGGCAACCTCGTCGCCATAATATACGCAAGGGACGCCCGGCAGGGTAAACTGCAAAACAAAGGCCAGCTTTAAACGGGCCACACCCAAAAAGTACTGCTGGGGGCCAAGGCGCCGCCCGCTTTGCCAAAAACGGTCGTGCCCGTCCACCTCTTCACCGGCCAGGGCGGTTATGGCCCGCACGGTATCGTGGGTGGAAATATGGGTGGTGCAGGCGGCCAGGGCCGGGGCGGGGTAGTTTTCGCAGATGGAAACCACCCGGTTTTGAAAAGCGGCGCCGTCAGCATCCCGCAAAAACTGCAAAATGGCGGTGCGGAAAGGGTAGTTCATCACCCCGTCCAGTTCCTCCCCCAAAAAGTAGCGGCGGCGCACGCCATAGGCCTCTTTGGTGGAGGCGTCCTCCCAAACCTCGCCAATCAGCAGGTTTTCTTCCCCGTTGCGTTTCACGGCGGTGCGTATTTCGGCAATAAAATCGTCTGGCAGCTCGTCGGCCACATCCAGCCGAAAGCCGGAGGCACCCCGTTTCAGCCAGGTGTCAATAACGCCGCCCTCGCCGCAAATAAATTTTCGAAAGCCGGGGTTTTCTTTGTTGCAGGTGGGCAGGGTGTCAAAACCCCACCAGCTTTGGTAGCTGCCGTCGGGCAAAAAATGGTACCAATCCCTGTAGGGGCTTTGCGGCCCCTGCCAGGCGCCCACAGTGGGGTAACGGCTTTCCTTGTTAAAGTAGCGGCTGTCAGAGCCGGTGTGGCTGAACACCCCGTCCAAAATAATGCGAATGCCCATAGCCTTTGCTTTGGCACACAGGCGTTCAAAATCCTCGTTAGTACCAAGGTAGGGGTCTACCGTAAGGTAATCGGCGGTGTTATACCGGTGGTTGGAATGGGCCTCAAATATGGGGTTCAGGTAAAGCCAGTTCACCCCAAGCGAGCGCAAAAACCCCAGCTTTTGCTCTATGCCCGCCAAATCGCCGCCAAAATAATCCTGCGTAAGGTAGCCCTCCGCCTGGCTGGTGGGCCAAAAATAGGGCTCTTTGGTTTTGTCGCGCCGGTAAATGCGCTCGTTGTAGGTAAGGGGCTTGCCGGGCTGGCCTATAAAAAACCGGTCGGGGAAAATTTGGTACATCACCCCGCCCGCAAGGCCTTTGGGGGTGTGGAAACCCGCCTCGTAAACCGTAAAAGAAAACAGGGGGCCTTCTTCGGTGGTTTCAAGGGCGGCGCCGTCCGGGGCGCGGTACAGCTTGCGGTAATCTACCCAAAGGTCAAACCAGTAAAAGTACAGGCCCGGCTGCTGCAGGGTGGTGCCAAGGCGGAAAAGAGCGGCTTCGCCCTGCTGGCCCGCCGGCAGAAGCAAAAGTTGTTGGGCCTCTTCCCCCTCTTTTTTTAAAAAGAGATAGGGGGTTTGGCAGTGGTAAGAGAGGGGGACATGCAGGATAAAGCAAACCTCTTCACCCGCCTTCACCGCGCCGAAGGGGGTTTTAAAGGCGGAATCCCTGCTGTTGTATATAGTCATTCAAGGGGCCTCACTTTACAGGGGTGGTATGCCAAATATCCCGCGCATACTCCAGCACGGCGCGGTCGGCGGAAAAGATGCCGCTGCCCGCAATGTTCATAAGACTCATACGGTTGAAGGTTTCGCGGTCGGCGTACAGCGCCGCAACCTCCGCCTCGGCCTGGCGGTAATCGGCAAAGTCTGCCATTACCATGTAGGGGTCGGCGGTTTGCAGGTTGGCGGCAATTTCGTGGAAGCTTTCGCCGCCAAAGCCCTTTTCCAAAAAGGCCAGCACTTCACCGGCCACGGGGTCTTTGGCCACAAAGCTGGAGGGATGGTACCCCATGCGGCGCAGGCTTTCCACCTCGGTGGCCAGCATGCCGAACTGAATGAAATTGCCGGGGCCCGCGGCTTCGGCTATTTCTATATTGGCGCCGTCGTAGGTGCCAAGGGTAATGGCACCGTTCAGCATAAACTTCATGTTGCCGGTGCCGGAGGCCTCGGTGCCCGCAAGGCTGATCTGCTCGGAAACCTCGCTGGCGGGCATCAGCAGCTCGCTGGTGGTAACCTTGTAATCCTCCAAATACACCACCCGCAGCTTGTCGCGCACCGCGGCGTCGCTTTCAATGTACTCGCCCAGCTTTACAATCAGCCGTATCATCTGCTTTGCCATGTAGTAGCCCGGCGCGGCTTTGGCCGCAAAAATGTAGGTTTTTGGCACGGCGGCGGCATTGGGGTTTGCCTTCAGGTACAGGTATTGGGCCACAATATTCAGCGCGTTCAGGTGCTGGCGCTTGTATTCGTGCATGCGCTTTACCTGGCAGTCAAAAATAGAGGCGGGGTCTATTACCTGCTTTGTTTTTTTGTACAGGTGGTCGGCAAAAATTTCTTTGTTGCGGCGCTTTACCCTGTCCAGCTCGGCCAGCACCTGCCGGTCGTTTTTATAGGCGGCCAGCTTTGCAAGGTCGGCGGCATTTTTGGTAAAGCCGTTGCCAATGGTTTGCTGCAAAAGGCCGGTAAGACCGGGGTTTGCCTGCAAAAGCCAGCGGCGGTAGGCAATGCCGTTGGTTACGTTGCCAAATTTTTCGGGGCTGAAAAGAAAATAATCGTGGAATACGGTTTCCTTAATAATTTCGCTGTGCAGCTTGGAAACCCCGTTGATGGAATGGCACACATAGCAGCAGATGTTGGCCATGCGAATTTGGTGGTCGCCAACCAGCGCCATATAATTAATTTTGCCCGCATCGCCGGGGAAGGCCTGCTCAAAATCGGCCCTGGCGTGGTGGTCCATCTCCTGCACAATGCTGTAAATGCGGGGCAGCGTGCGGCGAAAAACATCCTCCCCCCATTTTTCCAGCGCCTCGCTCATCACCGTATGGTTGGTGTAGGCAAAGGTTTCGCGGCAAAGGGCGAAGGCCTCCTCCCAGCCATAGCCGCAGTCATCCAGCAAAATGCGCATCAATTCGGGAATGGCAAGGGTGGGGTGGGTGTCGTTGATGTGTATGGCAACCTTGTTTGAAAAATTGTCCATGGTGCCGTACTGCGCCAAGTGCCGGGTTACAATGTCGCCAATGCTGGCGGCAGAAAGAAAATACTGCTGCCGCAGGCGCAAAATTTTACCCTCAATGTGGTTGTCATTGGGGTACAGTACCTTGGAAATAAGCTCTACGTTGGCATTTTGGGCCAGGGCGCTGGTGTATTCGCCCGCGTTGAAGGCGCCCATGTCAAAGCTGGGGGCCTTTGCCTCCCACAGCCGCAGCTGCGAAACCCCGGCGGAATCGTAGCCCGAAACATACATGTCGCTGGGTACGGCCTTCACAAGGGTATAGTTTTTATGGTTTACGTGGTGGTAGCCGTCCTCCCAAACTTCCTCTATCTCGCCGTCAAACCGCACATTCACCGTGGCCTCCGGGTGGCTTTTCAGCCAAACCGAGCCGCCGGGCAGCCAGTCGTCTGCCAGCTCCTGCTGCCAGCCGTCTACAATTCGCTGGCGAAAAATGCCGTACTCGTACAAAATGGAATAGCCCGTGCCGGGAATGTCGGTGGTGGCCATGCCGTCCAAATAGCAGGCGGCCAGGCGGCCAAGGCCGCCGTTGCCAAGGCCCGCGTCGGGCTCGTAGTCGTACAGGTTTTCCAGCTTTATGTCGTGCTTGGTAAGCACGCTGGCGGCAACCTCGGTAAGGCCAAGGTTGCTTAAATTGTTTTTCAGGCTGCGGCCCATCAAAAATTCCATGCACAGGTAATACACCTGCTTTGAATTGCTGCCGTAGGTGCGGGCCATAAACTGCTTGTGGTTGTCGCTCAGAATGCGCCGCGAAATTTGGGCCAGGGCGCGGTAAAGCTGGTCCTCTGTGGCAGACTGTAAATCGGTATTAAAAGCGCTCAAAAGGCGCTGCTTCAGCAGCTTTTCAAAATCCTTCTTGGTAATTTTCTGTAACAAAAACAACACTCCAATCTTTTGCAGGGTGTGCGCAAAACACTATATAGGCAACTGCTTTTTCAAAAAAAGAAATATTAACCCAAGTATAGTTTAAAATTATAGCCTAAAAACCCCGTAAGTACAAGTAAATTGTAGCGCATATACGGCCCTTTGCGGGCGCTGGCAAGGCGGAATATAAACGGCGGCGGGGAGGCTGCGCGGTTTTGGGGGATGGCGGTAAATCACGCTAAATTGCCAAAAGGCTTTTTTTTATCAGGGCTTTATATTATAATAAAACTATACATGCTGTACCTGCCGCCCGCTTTTTTTGAAGGAACAGCCGCAGCGGGCGGCGGCGCAGGGCCTTAAAAGAAAGAAGGGTATGAAATGCCGTCTTACAAAGTAAAGCTGGAGATATGTGGTTCTGCTTACGTTGTTTCCACAAACGACCCGGCAGAATACCTTGAAGCGCTGGCAGAACGGCTGGATGCCGACATGAAGCAGGTCATGCAAACCGCGGCCAATTCCTCGGTGGTGTCGGCCGCCATTATAACCGCCCTTGGCTATTTGGACGAGGAAACCAAAACCCGCCAGGCAGCCGATAATATGCGGGCACAAATTCAAGATTACCTCGAGGACGCAGCCAAGGCAAAGCTTGCGGCGGAGGAAGCGCGCCGCGAGGCCGAGCGGCTTCGGCGGGAGCTTGCCTTTTACGAGCGCAAGGAAAAAGGGGAGCAAGCCCCCCCGGTGGAAGTACCGGTGCAGCAGCCCCGGCCCCCGGCGGCCCCCGCCCCGCGGTTTATAACCGATGAAGACGAGACTGCCCAGCTGGGCATGGAGGATTTGTAAACAACCTTGGAACCAACCGTTCGGCCTGCCGGCAGGCCTATTGAAATTCTTGCCCCCGCGGGGGACGAGGAAATGCTGTGCGCCGCTGTTTTCAGCGGCGCCGATTGTGTTTATTTGGGAATAGATGGGTTCAACGCCCGCCGTACGGCCGCAAACTTTGGCGGGCAGGCCCTTGCCCGTGCGGTTGCCTTTTGCCACGCCCGCAACTGCAAGGTGTATGCCGCCGTGAACACCCTTGTGTTCCCCGGGGAAGAAGAGGCGGCGCAAAGGGCGGTGTGGCAGGCGGCCGCGGCGGGGTGCGACGCCGTAATTGTGCAAGACCTGTATACGGCGGTCCTGGTAAAAAAGCTGGCGCCGGGGGTGGCTTTGCACGGTTCCACCCAAATGAGCGTGCACTCGCTTGCGGGGGTGCAAATGCTGGAGAGCCTGTGTTTTGACCGGGTTATTCTGGCCCGCGAGCTGGCGGTAACCGAAATAGAGCAAATTGCCGCCCACACAAAAACAGAGCTTGAGGTGTTTGTACACGGCGCCCTGTGTGTTTGCGTTTCGGGCCAATGCAGTATGAGCGCCTTTTTGGGTGGGCGCAGCGCCAACCGCGGGGCCTGCGCCGGGCCCTGCCGCCTTCCCTTTGCGGCGCAAAGCGGCTGCCTGCCAAGCGGGCGGCGCGCCGCGCCCGAGCAGGAGCGGCATCACCTTTCCCTGCGGGACCTTTCGGTGCTGCAAGAGCTGCCCCGCCTTGGGCGGCTGGGCATTGCCAGCGCCAAAATAGAAGGGCGGCTGCGCGGGCCGGAATATTGCGCCGTAGTGGTAGACAGCGCCCGCAAAATTTTAAACGGAGAGCAATACGACGAAAAACTTTTACAAAATGTATTCAGCCGCAGTGGCTTTACACAGGGCTGGTACACCGGGGAAAAGGGCAAAGAAATGTTCGGGGTGCGCACCAAGGCCGACACCGAGGCATCTAAGCTGGCCCAGCCCCGCGCGCGGGAGCTTTACCGGCGGGAGGCCCCCCGGGTGGGGGTGGAATTTGCCCTGCGGGTTACCCCCGAAAAAGCCGTGTTAACGGTTCAAAGCGGCGAAAGCAGTGCACAAAGCGAGGCGGCGGGCCCTTTTGGCCCCGCCCAAAACCCCCAGCCGGAAGAGCTGCTGCGGGCGGCCCTTGCCAAAACAGGCGGCACCCCCTGTTACGCGGTGGGCTGCACCCTGGAAACCGGCGGGGTTTTTGGGCCCGGCCCGGTGCTGACCGCCCAGCGCA
>JBKEBR010000132.1:0-9750 GCA_047973285.1 Oscillospiraceae bacterium
CATTTTCTGCTGCGTGAATTCAAGGCATATAAAAACCCTCCCGAAGGAGGGTAAAGGACAACTATAAAGAGCGCACATTTACCAAATGGGTATGAAAATTGATTCGCATGCTCTCAGGAAGCAACTGCCTCCAATTCACTCTCAACCACCCACTGGTGTTTTTCTACCGCCTCAGATCCGTCTGTGGGTTGGTAATCTACCATATACGCTACACCTGGAACAACTTCTGAAATAGTAGCGGTAACCCCTTCACCCCCCATTGTGCTTATGTGCCCGGCTTTTAATGTAACCGTATCCCCAACGGCATAAGCGGTTTGCGCGGCTCCCTCAATTTCCTCATGAATAATCCACTTATGGTTTGTAATCTTCTCTCCAGTTTCTTTATCTTCATAGTCAATGGCGTAAACCGTAGTATCATATGCACCGGATACCACTCCTTGAGCGCCAGCCATTCCCTCCATATGGTCAGCAAGAATAATTACTTTGCTTCCCACCGCAAATTTGGGGTTGGAGGCATCGATAAATTCATCTGTAGGAGAAATGCCGTGTCCATGCGCATTTACTGCAACGCTGTGAGCAATACTGCCAGAAACATCACTCTGTGCAGATTCTGTTGCGCCACAAGCCGAAAAGATAAAAATTAAAAGAAAGAGCGATAAAGACATAATTTGTTTTTTCACCAGAGTCTCCTTTTAATGCAGAATAACATTTTTATTGAGTTTTTTTCTTATTATAAAAATTTATAATAGCATAATATCCTCATTGCCACAATATTTTTGCCGGTTGTATGCTTTTAAACTTTGTATGTATTGGCAAGCACAAAAAAAGACGCTGCCAAAACTATGGCAACGCCTAATTGTTTAACTGCTTTGCCGCAGCAGCACAGCGGCAACTCGCTCTGCATTCTGCTCATCCGCTTCTTCAATGATATGAGCGTATATGTCGGTGGTGGTGCTTGTTTTCGCATGCCCCAGCCTCTTTGACACCGATACAATATCCGCCCCGCTGTGTATGGGCAAACTGGCCTGTGCGTTTTAAGTTGTGCGGATTAACAGGTGGCAGGTTGTTTTCTTTGGCAAAGCTACCAAGCCAAGAAGGTGGGTTGCCCAAGTGCAACCGGTTTGAACAACCAAGCAATCGGCGTTCTACCCCACAGCATGCGCATACCACAGCTTTTCTGGTATTGCCGCCCGCTGCCATTGCTCCCCATACGCTGCCTTTTCCTCTTCGTACCAGCCCCTAGTACTGTTGCAGCAGGGCCATTGTTTGGGCCTTAACTTGTTGCCAGGTAGCCTGCTGCTCATTGGGAAACCCATTAAGGCAAATACAGACTGGGTATAGTGCCTACAATATAAAAGGGTGTTTGGCGTCTGCCCTTGAAAGGTGTAAAATGTAGCCTATTGCGTTGCCATGCGAATGGACACAAATCTATGAAATGGCCTTATTGCCTAGGCTTATTATCTGAAACATACTGCATGCAATTATAAATTGCAATATTGCATATATCTTGCCTCGTATACTTAAAGTAGAATTATACTATGGAGGTAACCATTAGGGAGGCATGTATAATTAGAAAGCCGGAGTCTGCGAACAAAACGATTCGCATGCCAAATCTCTTGATACAAAAGCTAGAAGCCTTGGCAAATGACCATGATATATCGTTTAATCAACTGGTTGTTCAGTGCTGTGAATATGCTCTTGATAACATATCTCTCAGCAGTGATGAGGGTAATGTTAAATAAGCAACTAAAAAATTACGTAATAAAACAATATTTGGCGCACGATAATTTTTTCTGAGTTTATAAGAAAAAGTTATCGTGTATTTTATTTACTTTTTCATTGTTTTGGCTTATAATGGCTTTTAAATTGCAATTAAAAAATAATTGCTAATTATATGGTGAGGTGTAAAGGATGAGAAAAATGTTGAGAGCAAGTATTGCCATAGCAGCTTTGCTGGTATTGGCCGGCTGCACGGCAAAGCCAAACAGCCAGAGTGTGGTGCCAGGCCCGGTACCGGCGCAAAGTGTGGTGGCGGCATCGGAAAGCGAAGCGACTACAGAGAGTGAAGCGCTTGAACCGGCCGCTGAAATAAAAACTGTAACAGCGGGAGATACCATTATTACAGACAATTATGAGATTACCATTAAAGCAGTAGAAATGGCCGGTGAAGCCTATGCGCATGGTGATACAGATATGTTTGCCATGCACCTTGTGGCAGATGAGGGCAATACGTTTGTAGACTTAACGGTTGATGTAAAGAATTTGCAGAAAAGCGATATTAACAGCGGAAGCATTATGCGGGTGGAAGTAGACTACAATGGCGGGTATACCTATTCGGCCAAAGATTATGTGGAAGATAGAACGCTTGGGCTTTCAAGTATGGGCCAGCTTGCGGGCACAACCATTAAGCCGCTGGAAACAATAGAAATGCGGTATATAGCACAATGCCCGGTTGAGGTGGCAGACAACACGGCGGCACCGCTCTTTTTGGTATTGAAGGTAGACAATGTGAAGTACCAATATATTGTTCGCTGAATTATTAGAGGTGCCGATAACTATTGGGGAGGAATATTCGTATGAAAAGCAAAAGAAGTACAGCACTTATCCTGTCAGCCATTTTGGGCACAGCATACAGTATTTACCTTATTGTATATTTTGGCAGCGTTACAGTAGGGGCAACATCAAGCACCAACATGGTGGGCGGCGCGATTGCCACCGTGCTGGTAGCACCGCATATAGCCTGCGTTATAGCGGCGGCTGTGTTGAACATTATTGCCGGCATAAGCAACAAGCCGGTTTTGGCATTAATCAGCGGCATTCTTTATATTGCCGGTGCGGTGGTCTTTATGGTGTACGCGCTGTTTGTACTGCCCTCCATTATATTAAGCTTTGTGGGCTATTCAAAACTGAACAAATTGCAGGCGGCGGCACAGCAAAAAAAATATTTAGAGCAAAACCCGCCACACAAACCATTCGTGCCAAGCAAAGACTACGGCACAGGGCAAACTGCGCCACAACAGAAAGCAGATACCGGTATAGATGAGATGCCCCAATAAATTAGCCCCAAAATTCCGTAAAAATTCCGCAAATAGTTTTACAAGCTGAAGGAGCAAGTATACAGCATGAAAGGGTAAAAAAATACACAGTAAAACCGCGATAAATTCAAGCATAAAAAGCGGCAATATTCTGAAAGGGCGGCTACAAACCAACAGGCCGGAGGTTTGAGCCCCTTGCAGCGTACCACAAAAAACCCGCATTGCTTCGCCGTTTGGCGTGCGGTTTTTTTGCTTTTGCGGGCTATAAATTTTTTGTAAATTTTCCGAATTTTTGTTTTGGCTTTTGAGTTTCAGCAAAAGAGGAGGAAATGGCTTCTACAATTCGCCTGCTTGCATGGCCGTCTCCATAGGGGTTCACCGATTTGGCCATTTTGTTATAGGCGCTCTCATCATTCAGCAAAATATTTATATTGCTGATTATGGCGTAGCCGGCTGTTCCTATTACCTTTACGGTGCCTGCTTCTACCGCCTCGGGCCGTTCGGTTTCATCTCTTAAAACCAAAACCGGTTTGCCCAGCGAAGGGGCTTCCTCTTGCAGGCCGCCAGAGTCTGTTACAACCATATACGATTTATTTATTAAATTGTGCATATCGAATACGCTGGTTGGCTTAATTAAAATAACGTTACCGGTATTCTTTAAATATGTTTCCGCCACATTTAAAACGGCGGGGTTTAAGTGTACGGGGATAACAAATTGAATATCTTCTCTTGCGGTTGCCAACGAGTGAACCGCCTTGAAAATTTGCTGCATGGGTTCGCCCAGGTTTTCTCTTCGATGGGCAGTTAAAAGAATGGTTTTAATGCTGTAATCCAAGCGGTTCAACTTTTCTTCTTCAAACCGGTAATGGGGCGTTACTGTTTGCTTTAATGCGTCAATAACGGTATTTCCCGTAAGAAAAATATTCTCAACAATTCCTTCGTTGTTTAAATTTTGAATATTCGTTTTTGTAGGTGCAAAATGGTAGGAAGCAATTCTGCTGGTTAACACCCGGTTCATCTCCTCCGGAAACGGAGAATAGCGATCGTGTGTTCTCAGTCCGGCTTCTACATGCCCAACAGGAATTTTGTGGTAAAAGGCAGCCTGTGCCGCCGCAAAAGTTGTGGAGGTATCTCCATGCACCAAAACCATGTCTACACTGTTTTCGGCCAAATACCCATATACGCGGGCCAGTACACCATTATGAATATCAACAATTGTTTGATTTTGCTGCATTATATTAAAATTAACATCTGCTTTAATGGCAAACGCGGCTAAAACCTGCTGCAGCATTTCTTTGTGCTGGCCGGTTAAGCAAACCTTGCATTGCAGGCCGGGCGCTTTGCCAATTTCTTTTATCAGCGGAGCCATTTTAATCGCTTCCGGCCGGGTGCCGAAAACACACAGTATAGTTTTCATATTTCCCCACAATAGTTAATGATTTATATATGAGAAATGCAGCATGGCAGGCTATGCAGCAGCAATTCTATTAACAGGAATTCTATCATAAATCGACTGTTATTTCTATTTTTTCATATTTTGCAACCGATTTGGATATAAATTATGCTCTGTTGGTATAATTTTGTTTTTTATCCATTTTCAAGGTCATTTTATTCGTGTTTTTCTTTTCAATAATTACTTTGTATATTTTACAATTGGCAATTTTAATTCGGCTTTTGAAAAATTGCGCGGTGCCAAGGGTAATGTTTTGTTTTTCGTTTTTCAGCAAAGCGGTGTTGCATTTTTGCGGTAATAAATTTTTTGAATTCTGGGTTTTTATTTTCAGCGCACTATGCCACGCCAAAAAAGAAGCTGCCGGCACTAAAACCGGCAGCTTCTTTTTTATAGCTCGTGTGGTTTTTGCCATTCGGCTTTACCCATTGTCAATTCTGCCCCCCGTGTCTTCATGCGAATTATGCTGGCGCTTTTGGTTTGTGGATGCTGCTGCAACCAAAACCATTGGGAAAAGAAACATGCCAAAGGCTGCCGCCGGGCTGGCTATTATCTGTTTCAAAAAAAGAAAAATGAACAATTTTACAGACTTAACTTTTTTATAGCTGTATAGAGAGGTGCCAACGACAGAAATTACCAGTAAAATTGGCATAAAAAACCTATATTTTACTAAAAAAACACTTCCGGGAAAATTATTTTCTAAAGCGCTGTCCACCAGAAAAAGTGCCCATACCAGGCCAATACCGAAGGCACCAACCCAAAAATTCATTCCCGCGGTGCGCTTGTAGTATACATTTTTTTTAACGCCGTACACAAAAGACGCTATAATGGCAAACCCAAATAAAAACTTCATAAGATTGGTGCTTGTTGCAAACTTGAAAAATGCAAGCATAAAGTGCCTCCCCAAATTTATATTGTGCAACGGTTGCCGCCCCGAATGACGCGAGGGGCTTTCAAATAATATGGGTTTTATTTGAGTTTGTTGCGTACAAAATGCCTCTTTTTACCAAAATGCCTGCACCTACATTCTTTTAAGGCAGTAAACGGCTAGGTTTTTGGCCTTTTTCTTCTTATTATTTTCGCCCGGCCAGGGTAAGCGCTTCCACAGAATAAGTATTTGCGCGCCCAATTGTTTCGGCTTTTTTTAAAAGGCCATGTTCAAAACCTTCACTTTGGTACAACTTGCTGGCATCAGCCCTATAAATGAAAAGCGAAAAAGTAAACATGAGAATTTTTCGCTTTGGCTTTTCATAAAGCTGCCCTTATTAAACAATTGTTTACAGCGTTCTCATTAAAACCGCCTATATATTCTGTTGGCGGTCTTTCGGCTATCTATATGTTTATAGTACCAGATTATGCCTAGCATCACAATATTTTTTGGTTTGCCACCCAGCCCGAAGCGTGAATGCCGGTAAACAGTAAAAAACGCCGCCATGGTTTGCGGCAACGGCTGCTTTGGTTAACTGCTTTGCCGCAATAACGCACCGGCAATTCGCTTTGCGTTTTGCTTGCCTGCTTGTTTTGTTCGAAAGCCGCCGGGCGTTAACCAACCTGATGGTACTGGCAAGAAGAAAACCTGTTATAGCCAGGCTTTTTTAAAGCGGTATTCAGGAGGGGCTGCTGCAAGCCGGCAGGCCGAAGAGCGGCCCCCCGCAGCGCACCAAAAACCACCGCTGAACTTCAAGAGGTTCAGCGGTGGTTTTTGGTGTTTGAAGCTGTGTTTTTTGCTTTGATATTTTATTCATTTTATTATAAGGAAAAATATCGTTTTTAAAGATAAACCTGTGTATTTTATGGGGGTGCAAAAAAACTATTACAAAACATGTAAGGGTTTTATTCTAAATTGATGTCTTATAATATATGTGCCTCTGTTGTTTTTGTTTTTACCCGCTTATAAATTGAAAAATTTAGCGGCAGCTGCCCTTGCATGTGAAGGGTTGGAAAGTCCCGGCCCCAAGTGCTGTATTTCCCGCCGCCATCAAAATATTGGAGGCCTGTTTAAGCAAAACGCCCCTTGCAGCCGAAGGGCTGATTCCCAACAAAGGCAGGGCTTGCCGGCGCGCACAACAAGATGGCCGCGACGGGCAGGCCGATGGATTAAAAGGCTGTTGTCTTTCAATGCAATATTCAATGGGTGAACGCAATTTTTTGATATTTTGATGCGTGCAAACCGGCCTCGCCGTTTGAATGGGATTGAGACAATTACAAGATAAAGTTAAAGCATGCCCAAACCTGGCTGCTGAAATTTTAGAATGCTTCACAGGTTTTTTAGAAAAGGTTTATATAACCTTTTTTTCTGCAGCCCTTCAAGCCATAACCCTGCTTTTATGTTGGGTACCGTACACTTTCAAAGTTTTGTTTCAGAGCTGAATATTTTAGAGAGAAGGCATGCAATGATTTATTGGGTTACCACGGCCAACACCATTTTTATTTTAATTCTTATTGCTTTATTTATTAACTATAAAAACGTTCAACTGAACCGTTTTCACCCCGGGTATAGGCGTAAAAAAAGGGCTGCTTCCCCCCGATATGTAAGAACCTCTTTTACCGGCAGCAAAAAAAGGAAAGGCAGAATTCCTTTTCTGAAATATGAAAAAAGATTTTCTAATTTTGTTTTGGGCACGCTTGTCTTTTTGGTTCTTGTTATACTGGCCGGGTATCATTTACTCCGCGCTTCACAGAGCACCTTTTGGACCACTCCCATTGTAATTGTCTCATTTTTGTGGATGGTTTTTACCCTGTTTTCTTCTTTCGCCAACAAAACCTACGCGGGCGTTCCCCCTTTGCTTCACTCTACCGTTGTTATTCCCGTTTACAATGAAGACCCGGAGTCTTTCCGAAAGGTATTGGAAAGCCTTTCCGCTCAAACGGTAAAGCCAAATGTGGTTTATGTTGTGGAAGACGGTTCGGCGCCGAAAAATGTTGTAAAGCATATTTTTGACGATTGGAAGGCAGGCAACCCAGACATCGTCTCCCATTATCATACATTCAAAACGCCGGCAAAAGGGAGGCGCAGGCGGTTGCGTTCAAAGAATACATTGGCAAAACCTCCATTTTTGTTACAATAGACAGCGATACCGTTTTGGATAAAAAAGCCCTTCAAAACGGGCTGCTTCCGTTTCAAAGAAAACGAGTGATGTGTGTGGCCGGTTTGCTTCTTAATTACAACAACCGCAGCCTGTTCCACAAAGTTGTGGGAACCGCTTTTGTATCTTCTTTTACAAGCGGCAGAGCGTCCTGGTCTTACTGGAATTCTGTTGGCGTAAGCTGCGGCGGCATTGCTTTATATCGGGACTATGTGGTGAAACAGCATTTGAATGATTACCTGACACAAGAGGTATTTGGGCAAAAGGCAAAATATGGCGATGACCGCATGCTTACCCAATATGCAACGCTGCATGGAGATACGGTTTATCAGGAAAACGCCATAGGGTACACCCTGATGCCCGGAAACTTCAATCATCTTACCCGCCAAAGAATTCGGTGGTGGAAAAGCTTTTGGTGGGGAGGGCTTTGGGTCATCAAGCATCAAAATATTTCCCGCGGGGTGGGGGGGCTGACCCTTTCACAGTTTATGTCTTTTATTTTGTACAGTGTTGTTTTTCCGTTTATGATGATTGTGTACCCTGTTTTGAACCGCGAGCCGCCCTGGGCTATCTTGCTTTATATGTGCCTGCTTTCTTATTTGCGAACCGCGCGAACGCTGCTGACGAAAAGGGCCGGCGTGTCGCAAATCAGGCATGTTCTGGAATGGATTGTATTGGCGCCGATGAGCTCAATGCTCAATCTCTATCTTTGTTCTGTTTTGCAAATTGTCTCACTGTTTAAATTAAAGGAAGTAAGAGGATGGGGAACCCAGGCCGATGTTGAGGTGAAAATGGAAGAATCGCAGGGATAAGCAAGTTGGAAGAAGGAGCTGTAAAATGAAAAAAATAGCAATTGTTGGCGCGGGCTACGTGGGGCTTTCTATCGCTGTTCTTCTTGCCCAAAACAGCAATGTAATAATTGTTGACGTTGACCAGAGCAAAATTGATATGATCAACCGCAGGAAGTCTCCCATAAAAGACAAGGATATTGAGGCAGCTATGACAAAGGGCGCGCTTCGCCTGAAGGCCACCCAAAACCTTGCTTCGGCTGTTGAAGAAGCTGATTTTATTGTGCTTGCGCTGTCCACCAACTACAATGAAGAGACCGGCATTTTTGACACATCGGCCATAGATGATGTAATAGAGCGTGTCTCCCTTATATCGCCCTCTTCCCTGCTTATTATAAAATCTACCGTTCCCATTGGATATACAAAATCTATTTACCAGGCGAACAAAGCCATTAACATTGTTTTTTGCCCTGAATTCCTCAGAGAAGGAAATGCTTTGTATGATAATCTCTATCCCTCCCGTATTATTGTAGGCCTTTCCCACGAGGAGGAAAGCCACCGCAGGCAAGCCCAGGTTTTTGCCGGCCTTCTGGTTCAGGCTGCTGAAAAAGAGGATGTGGATTGCCTGATTATGCCCTCTACCGAAGCGGAGGCCGTTAAGCTTTGTTCCAATACCTTTCTTGCCATGCGCGTTGCATTTTTTAACGAACTGGACACCTATGCCGAAATTAAGGGGCTGAATTCCAAACAAATTATTGATGGAGTTTCTTTAGACCCCCGCATTGGGGCGTATTACAACAACCCTTCTTTTGGTTACGGCGGATACTGTTTGCCCAAAGATACAAAACAGCTTCTGTCTGAATTTACCGAAGTTCCCAACAGCATTGTAACAAGCATTGTTCAAGCGAATGAAGTGCGCGTTCAATACATTGCACATGCCATTCTGGCACGGCACCCAAAATGCATCGGAATTTACCGTTTAATTATGAAAAAAACGGCTGACAATTTCCGAGAATCGGCTATAATAAAAGTATTGGAAAAGTTGAAAAAACACAATGTAAAAATAATTATTTATGAGCCACTGGTAACCCCGCAAAAAACCTTTTTGGATTTTGACGTTGAAGAGGATTTGAATTCTTTGGCTCTTCCAACTTAGTGGTGGATGGCCTTCCAGTGATCTACTTGTAAAGGTCGTTTTTTCTGCCTACTGTGAACAGAACTTTGCCGCGTAAAACTTCAAAATCATACCCGCAGCCCTGGTCCGCGATGAAGCGGATTGCCCGGTTTAGACCTTCCACAAAAGCGTTGGTGTAGGGCGCGTCAAAGTAGTTGAATATTTCACGGCGGGAACGGCGTACCGTGCTGCATATGTAGCGAAATCCCGGTAGCTC
>JBKEBR010000133.1:0-3452 GCA_047973285.1 Oscillospiraceae bacterium
CATTGGGGCGTATGGCATATTGCTCCCCTTCAATAATATGGTTGGCTTTGCCGTCCAGCAAAACCATTATTTCATAAAAAGGGTGAAAATGCTGAAAATCCATATTGATGCGGTACGAGCGCACATCGTAATCAAAATAATAATACAATGGGTCGGTTTTTGCGTTTACCGTAATGCTGTATTTTTCTTCATACAGCAAGGTGGCATCCTCAAACATTTTATCCTCCCCTTTCGCAGGTGCTTTCTGGCGTAAATTATAAAATGAAAAAGCAAAAAATGCAATTGTTTTATATTTCAACCGCAAAAATAACATAGTTATTGTTTTATGCTTGTGCTATATTCACTTTATAACACAAAGCCTGCTGCCAGGCTTTTTCGTACAAAATAAGAGAAAGAGGGGAATCGCGTATGCCACAGCCGCACCGCGACGAACTTAAAAAAGCCATTGACCGCCTTGTAAAAAGTTTTCAAACCGTTTTGTATGAAAAAGACGAAACCTTTTTGAAAAATATGCAAACCCGCAACCTTGCGGGCGGCGATGTGGCCCGGTACCAGTTTTGGGAATGGACACAGGGCGTGGGCCTGTATGGCATTTGGCGGCTGTTTGAAAAAACAAAAGATTTTGCATACCTTACCATTTTAACTACCTACTACAACACACAAATTGCCGCCGGGCTGCCCGGTAAAAACATAAACACCATGGCGCCGGTGCTTACCCTAAGCTATTTGTATGAATACACCGGCAACGAAACCTATGGCAAGGTGTGCCAGGAATGGACCCGCTGGGTGGTAGAAAGCCTTCCCCGCACCGAAGAGGGCGGTTTCCAGCACATCACCTCCGATTCGGAGAACGACCAGGAGCTGTGGGACGATACCCTTTTTATGGCGGTGCTGCTGGTGGCCAACATGGGCCGCATTACCGGCAGCCAGGCCTGGCAAAACGAGGCCCAATACCAGTTTTTACTGCACACCCAGTATTTGGCCAGCAAAAAAAACGGGCTGTGGTACCACGGTTTTACCTTTCACGGGCGGCACAATTTTGCCAGGGCCTTTTGGGCCCGGGGCAATTGCTGGGTAACCATTTCCATTCCCCTTCTTTTGGAAATGCTGCCTCTTTCACCGGCCTTACAGCGTTTTTTTACCAATGTGCTGGAGCAGCAGGCCAAAACCCTTTGCGCCCTGCAAACTCCCGAGGGCATGTGGCACACCCTGCTGGACGACCCTTCCTCTTATGTAGAGGCAAGCGCCACGGCAGGCTTTGGCTATGGCCTTTTAAAGGCCGTTCACACCGGCCTTTTGGGCGAAGGGTACCTGCCCTGCGCCGAAAGGGCCCTGCACGCCGTATTGGCCCGCATTGACGGGCAGGGCAACGTGGCCGATGTTTCTTACGGCACCCCCATGGGCCGTGAAAATAAGGGGTTTTACAAAACCATTCCCTTACAGCAAATGCCCTACGGGCAGGCCTTGGCCATTTTGTTGTTAATGGAAGCATTGGACGCATAGGCGGGCAACCGCGGAAAGGCAAAAAATGCAAAAACCAATTACCGCTGTTATTGTGGGGGCCGGGCACCGCGCCATGCTGTATGCCACGTACGCCGCGCAGCACCCCGAAAAACTGCGCATTGCCGGCGTGGCCGACCCAAACCCCGCACGGCGGGCCGATGCCCAAAAGCTGTACGGCTTTGCAGACGAATATTGCTTTGAAAGCGCCGCGCAGCTGGCCGAGCACGAAAAGCTGGCCGACGCCGTTATCAACGGCACCATGGACGCCCAGCACGTAGCCACCTCTATTCCCCTTTTAGAGCGTGGCTACCACCTTTTGCTGGAAAAGCCCTTTGCCTTGAACGAGCCGGAAATGCTGCGTTTGTTGCAGGTGGCCCGGCAAACAAAGCGCACCGTGCTTATCTGCCATGTTTTGCGGTATGCCCCTTTTTATACCGAAATTCGCCGGCGCATTCTGGCAGGCGCCATTGGCGACATTATTAACCTGCAGGCCACCGAGCATGTAAGCTACCACCACCTTGCCGTTTCTTACATTCGCGGCAAATGGGCCCGGGAGGATGAATGCGGGGCCACCATGCTGCTGGCAAAATGCTGCCACGACATGGACCTTTTAATTTGGCTGAAGGCGAACCCGCCAAAGCGGTTTGCCAGCTTTGGCGGCATTTTTCAGTTTGTGCCCGGCAGGCGGCCCAAAAACGCCGCCGACCGCTGCCTTTGCTGCCCGGCTGAAAGCGATTGCCTCTACTCTGCCCGCAAACACTACCTGGACCACCCCGGCCGCTGGGCCTTTTACGTTTGGGACGGGCTGGAGAAGGACGCTTCCCCCGCACAGCGGGAGCAAAGCCTTGCCACCAGCCCCTACGGGCGGTGCGTATGGGCCTGCAACCAAACAGCGGTAGACCACCAATCTGTGTTAATTGAATTTGAAGACGGCGCAACCGCCACGCTGAATATGATTGGCGGGGCGGCAAAGCCCGAGCGCAACCTGCATATTGTTGGCACCCGCGGTGAAATAAAGGGCGTGTTCGACGACAGCCGCTTTGCGGTGCGCACCATTGACACAAAGGCGGAAACAGGGTACCGTGAAGAGGAAATAGACCTTTCCATAGGCGGCGACAAAAGCGGGGCCTTTGGGGGCCACGGCGGCGGCGACCTGCTGCTGGTGGAAGATTTTGTTGCCCTTTTGCAGGGCAACACCCCCTCTATATCCTGCACCGCCATTACCGACAGCGTGTATGGGCACATGGCCGTTTTTAAGGCGGAGGAAAGCCGCCTTAACGCAACCATAACCGAAATGCCGCCGCTTTAGCTGCCATTGCATTGGAGGTACCATTATGATGGAACATTACCGGCTTGTTGTACAGGGGGCCGACGCCCGGGTAAAGCAGGCTGTAAAAAAACAGGTAACAGACCCTTCCAGCCGTTTTTACGGCGGCATACGCGACGCCGCAAACCTTGTGGAGGCCAAATACACCATTTACCGCTTTACCACCATGGTTGCCGCCTACAGTTGCCCCGACAGCGCGTGGTACAAGGACCAAACCGTTTTCCAGCGCATTTTGCTGGCCATTGGCTATGTGGCCCGGGCCCAGCACGAAAACGGCCTGTTCGATTATATCGACTGCAATTTTCTCTCGGCCCCAGACACCGCCTTTTGCGTAAAACGCATGCTGCCCGCGCTGCGCTATTTGCAGGGCATAGAACGCACAGAGCAACAGCAGCAACTGTACCTGCCGCTGTACGCCATTGTAAAAAAAGCGGCAAATGGCCTTTTGCTGGGCGGCTTTCACACGCCGAACCACCGCTGGGCCATTGCCTCGAACCTGATGGAGTGCGGGCAGCTTTTTGGCGACCCCGCCCTTACTGCCGCTGCCGCCCAATATTTGAACGAGGGCATCGACGGCAATGCCGACGGCGAATACGCCGAAAAATCGGCCGGCAACTACAAC
>JBKEBR010000134.1:0-4048 GCA_047973285.1 Oscillospiraceae bacterium
ACCGGCCCGGCCTTTTTTTGCCATTTGGTGCCCGTCCGGGCAGGTAATTACCGAAGCGGCCTCTCCGGGTAAATTGACCAGAATAGAGGTGGTTGAGCCGCCGTACATGGCCCCGTAGTAAATACCGGCAAACATAATCAGGGCGGGGGTTGCATCCATGCCAAAGCTGATGGGAAGCAGCAAGGCCATTGCCCCGGTAACGCCAATTCCCGGCAAAATACCGGTCAGGGTTCCCACAAGAACACCAACAATGCACGCAATAAGGTTTTGACAGCTGAAACAGGCGATAATACCTTGCAGCAACAGCGATAAGGTTTCCATAGGCCGTCCTCTCCTTTATCCTAGTATTCCGGCAGGGAGCGGAATAGATAAAAATGTTTTGAAGATAATGTAAAAGGCGGCGGAGGCGATAACGGCAATGGCTCCCGGCAAAACCCACCCCTTTACCTTGGCAATTTTTAAAACGGCAAACAGCGCGGCCGCCGAGCTGATTAAATACCCAACCGGTTTTAGCAGAAGAATGTATAAAACCAAAGCGCCCACCAGCAGAACAAAGCGTTTCCAGTCAATTTCCAGCTTAACGTTTTTTGCGTCGCCCTTTCCCGCCATCGATTGAATAAACAGATAGGCGGTAATTGCCGTTGCAATCCACCCGATGATGCGGGGAAGAAAGCCTGCCTTTGGCGCGCTGAAGGTGCCGAAGGAAAGGGTGTAGGATACAGCCAGGTAAAAAGTGCTGAGGGCCAGCAAAAAGCCGTTCATAATTTTTTCGCCCATGCTTGGTTCACCTTCCTATATTGTCGTGTGTGGTGCGCGGGAGATACCTTGAAGAGAAAAAACACATATCATTGTAAAAGGCCATATAAGGCGGGGTGGTATAAAAAGCGGGGCAGCCGGCCAGGTACCGGTTAACGCCGTGGCAAAATTCCTGCAGCTTCTCTTGCTCGGCGCCCTTTGGCACATATTGGGTATACGCCACGGTTATATGAAAACGGTATTCGTCATGCCCCGGCAGGCGCAGGCCAATGCTTTGGGCAACGGCATCCCGGTAGCTTCGTATTTTTTGTTCCTCCTCCGCAAAAGCGGGGGCCACAACAATTCGAAAATCGCTGTCGTCAATGGCAAGGCCGGCAAATTTCATGTGCAGCCTGCCGGGGTTTGGCACGGCTGCAACGCACCGGGCAATAAAACGGTCTGCCTCTTCCATGGCAGCGGATACGTCCAGTGCGGGCGGCCAAAAATCGGGGGTTCGCACCCGGTCATTCACGCCGCGAATAACCGTAATATGGTAACTGTCGGACGGCAGCAAAATAAAAAATTTGTCCAGCTTTTGCTGCTTTAGCCGGCGGCACACCTCCAAAACAACCGCATGCGCCGGGTTTTTCTCGTCAATGTCGGCAATAACGGTATTGCCGGGGTAAAGCTTCGGTTCACCCGTTTCGTGAAATTTAATGCCGATTAGTTTTCCAAGCTCAGCCAAAGACATCACTCTCCACCTTTTATTGTTTACAGGCAAGCCTGGGGTGGCCGGTTTAACAGGGTTGGCAAAAAATAACCGGCCGCATAGTTTTAAACCCAATTTAATTATAAAATCATTATTTTCACGTGTCAATTGTGTATTTGTTAAAAAATAGAACGTGAAAATAATGCGATTTGACGAATTGCAGAATTGGCAAAATGCGGTTATTATATTATATATGGCACATCAGGGGAAGCTGCCCTGCTTGTTTTTTGGCAAAATGGCTGAATGTGCCGGTATATTATCATGTAGGCAAGCGAGGGGTTGGCCATGGCTACAATTAAAGATATTGCCCGTGCCGCGGGTGTTTCCCACAGCACGGTTTCCAACGTGCTGAACAAGAAGGGCAACGTCAGCTACGCAAAAATACAATTGGTAGAGCAAACGGCAAAGGCAATGGGCTACCGCATCGACGAAAACGCCCGCCTGCTTCGGAAGGGAAGCACCAGTACCATCACGGTAATTTTGCCGGATATTGAAAGCGCCCGCTATGCCGATTTATACGCAGGGGTGCTGCGGGCCGCAGAGGAGCACGGTTATTTGCCCCGCCTGTACCTCACCGAAAACAAGCCATATCTGGAAAAAGAGGCCGTGGCCAGCACAATTGCTTCCCGCGCCTGTGCGGTTGTTTCGGTTTCCTGCCTGAAGAATATCGAAAAAAACTATGGGCCGGTGCAAAGGGCCGGTATTCCTGTTTTGTTTTTAGAGCGCGCCCCCGACAGCGGCAATTTTTGCACCATTTTATTTGATGTGCCTGCGGCGGTAAAAAGCATTGTCGGTTTTATTGGCCGCGGCGGGTGGAAAAAAATTGGCGTGTTTACCGAAAGCCTCAATTTTTCCTGCGAAAGGCAGTTCCGGCAAGAGCTTGCCGGGCAGGGGGGCGTGCCGGAGGAGTGCTTTTTTGAAAATTTGCACGGCGAGCTGACCAGCGCGTTTTATCTTCCCTTTTTAAAGGAGAATGCCCCAGATTTGTTCATTGCCTCAAACGAGCAGCTGGCCGATTGCATCAGCAATGCGGCGGCATTTTTGGGCGAAAAAGCCCCGCCGGTTGTTGCCCTCAGTACGCTGCGCGCCCGCAGAAATTGCCGGTATCATCAGGTGGCCCTCAATTATCAGCAGGCGGGGGAGCAAGCCGCAGAGCAGGTTCATGCCTTTTTGCGGCAGGCAAAACCTCTTCAGTCCCGGGTTTTGCCGGTGTCGCAGCTGCGGGGCGGCCCGGTTCACATTGTTCCGCCGCGGGGCAAGGTGCTGCGGCTGCTGTCTTTAAAAACCCCTTCCTCCGAGGCATTGCGCTGCCTTTCGCCTTTGTTTACCAAACAAACCGGCATTCGCGTGGAAATAGAAACCTATCCGCAGTCAACCATTTTTGAAGAGATATTGTCGGAAGAAAAACAACCGCGGGACATCATTCGCATTGATGCCTCCGGCCTTCCCTATTGGGCGCCGCGTTTGTTTTTGCCGCTGGAGGAAATTGACCCGGATATAAACGATGCCTTTCGCGGGTTTTTTCCCAACCTTCGCAAAGATTTTGCCGAAATAGGCGGGGTTTTGTACGCGGTTCCCTTCGACATCAGCGTGCAAATGCTGTTTTACCGCAAAGATTTAATGGAAGACCCCGGCCAAATCCGCGCTTTTTATGAAAAAACAAAAACACATCTGGACATTCCCAAAACCTACGATGAGTATAATGCGGTTTGCCGGTTTTTTTGCCGGAATACCCGCGAGGATTCTCCAACGGTATATGGCGGCAGTGTCGCGCTGGGCAATCCGTCGTCGGCGGCCAGCGAGTTTTTGCCAAGGCTGCTTGCCTCGGGCAACTATTCCTACAGCGCAAAAGGGCGGCTGCAGTTTGCGGGGCCGCAGGCCACCCGTGCGCTGCAAAACTATATTCAACTGGCCGAATATGCCTCCCCCAAAACAATGCACAGCTGGCAGGAAATTACCGATGGGTTTATAAACGGCAGCACGGCAACGGCCATTTTGTTTATCAACCATGCGTCCCGCGTGGTGCAGGCGCAGCGGCCGGCCATTGCCGGCGCGGTGGGGGTGGCGCCAATTCCGGGCGGCAGGCCTTTGCTTGGCGGCGGCTCTTTGGGCGTCAACCGCCTTTCCCGCCAGCCGGAGCTGGCCTGCCAATTTATCCGCTGGGCAACCAGCGAGCAAATTGCCCCGGAGCTGATGATTATGGGGGGCATTTCCCCCTGCAAACAAGCGTATGAGCAGGTTCAAATTTTAAACAATTATCCATGGCTGAAAAAACTGCCCGAGAATATTGCGCTTGCCGGCAGAAAAAATGTTTTGTTTAAGCCGGAAACGGCGCTGAACCTGCATACAATTGAAGTGCAGATAGGGCAGCTGGTTATTGACGCCGTTCTGGGCCGCCACAGTGCGGAGGAGGCCGTTTGGCGGGCGCAATTTCTGCTGGATGAGGCCCCGGCTATTTAAGCCCCGAAAAGGAGAGGCAACAATGGAAGAAAGAAAGTATCTGTTTGAATCGAAAACCATCTACGACGCACCGGCATACCGGGC
>JBKEBR010000135.1:0-3992 GCA_047973285.1 Oscillospiraceae bacterium
ATGCAACATTCCACAAGAAATCAGTTCTATCTGCCTTGGCAAAAGTCCGCAACTGCGAGGTTGTGTTTTTGCCTCCCTATTCGCCGGACTTGAATCCTATTGAGATGAAGTGGGCTTGGCTCAAGCGGCTTTTACGCAATATCCTTCATCGCTTTGATTCTCTTGACCAGGCTATTTGGACTGCTTTTCAATTTAGTTGACTATAAATAAAATGTTCCCCGGTTTTTTTTCAAAAAAATTCGCGCCATGCCGCCCGGTGGGGCGGCTATACCCGCTGTGGCTTGCCGTACCCGGCAATATAATGCCGCAGTTTTTCAATGTAGCTTTCCGCAAGGCTGCTGAGGCCGGTGTTTTTGTGGGTAATGTAGCCCACCAAAAAATATTCGCTGCTGGCAAGCGGAACGGCAACAATGTTTTTGCCGTTCAAATCCTCGCTCAAAACCCCGGTGGAAATGGTGTACCCGTTCAGGCCAATCAACAGGTTAAACAGGGTGGCCCGGTCGCTCACCAAAATATTTTTTTTGTGGAAAGCAGTGCTGTGCAGCTCTTCCGAAAAATAAAAAGAATTAAAGGTACCCTGCTCAAAGGAAAGGCAGGGGAAACTCTCCAGCTCTTCAGGGGCAATTTCTTTTTGCTGCGTCAGCGGATGGCGGTTGCTTATAAATACGTGGGGCGCCGCCTCGAACAAAGGGTGAAAAACAAGGGAATTTTGCTTAAAAATGTTTTCCATCACTTTTCGGTTGAACTCGCTCAAATATAAAACCCCCACTTCGCTGCGCAGGGTTTTTACGTCCTCAATAATTTCGTGGGTTTTGGTTTCCCGCAGGGTAAATTCGTATTCCTCCCGGCCATACTCCTTCACCAAATTCACAAAGGCATTCACCGAAAAAGCATAGTGCTGGGTGGAAACGCTGAACAGCCGCCGGGCGGGCTTGGCGTTTAAATACCGCTCCTCCAGCAGGGCCGCCTGCTCTGCCACCTGGCGGGCGTACCCCAAAAATTCGCTGCCGCTTGCCGAAAGCGAAATGCCCCGGCTGGTGCGGGTGAAAATTTCGAAACCCAGCTCCTTTTCCAGCTCTTTTACCGCGCTGGAAAGGCTTGGCTGCGCCACAAAAATGCGCTCGGCGGTAGCATTAATAGACCCGGCGTTTACAATTTCAATTACATACTTCAGCTGCTGCAAGGTCATTGCCGCTCACCCGCCTTTGCCTTTATGAATCGGTTCAGCCCAGTGTCTCTGCCAGCCGGCGCATCGCCGTTTGCAGCAGCCGGCGGGGGCAGGCAATGTTAATGCGCTGAAAGCTGCTGCCCCCAAGGCCAAACATGGTGCCCCCGTCCAGCCACAGCTTTGCCTTGTTTAAAACAAGTTTGTCCAGCTCGCTGTCGGAAAGGCCGGTTTTGCGGCAGTCCAGCCATACAAGGTAGGTGCCCTCGGGTTCCACCAGCGAAACGGCAGGCAGGTTTTCGGCGGCAAAACCGCGCACAAAGGCAAGGTTTTCGGCCAGGTATTGCTGCAATTGGTCCAGCCAGGGGCCGCCCTCGCGGTAGGCCGCCTCGCAGGCGGCAATGCCAAACCCGTTTGCCTGGCTGTAGCCGGTTTTGTCTATTTCCGCCACAAAGGTTTGGCGCAGCGCCCTGTTTGGTATTATGATGTTGGAAATTTGCAGCGCCGCCAAATTAAAGGTTTTGGTGGGGGAGGTGCACACAAGGCAGTTTTGCGCAAGCGCAGGCGAAAGCCCTGCAAAAACATGGTGGGTGTGGCCGTTGTACACAAAATCGGCATGAATTTCGTCTGAAACCACCACCGCCCCATGGCGCAGGCAAATTTCGCCCATTTGCAGCAGCTCCTGCTTTGTCCACACCCGGCCCACCGGGTTGTGGGGGCTGCACAAAATAAACAGCTTTATTTTGTTTTCAATAATTTTGTTTTCAAAATCCTCAAAATCAATGTGGTAGGCCCCGTTTTCGTAGACAAGCTGGTTTACCACCAGCTTTCGGTGGTTTAACACCACCGATTCTTCAAAGGGGTAGTACACCGGCTGCTGAATCAGCACCGCGTCGCCGGGCGCCGTAAAGCCGCGTATGGCGGCGCAAATGGCGTACACAATTCCCGGGGTTTTTACAACGCTTTCGGCGCTGAACTGCCAGCCAAACCGGGTTTCATACCAGCCTTGCAGGGCAGCATAATAGCTTTCGGTGGCTTCGGTGTATCCAAAAATGCCGTGGTCTGTAACCTGCTGTAGGGCCCGCAATACGCAGGGTGCGGTTTTAAAATCCATGTCGGCCACCCAAAAGGGCAGCGCGTCGGCCGGTTTGCCCCGCTGCAAAGCAAAATCGTACTTCAGCGAGCTGGTGTTGCGGCGGTCGATGGGGGTGTCAAAATCGTATTTCAAACCGGTTGCCCTCCCAGCGCCGCGTCAAGGTCGGCAATCAGGTCTTCGGCGGCTTCAAGCCCCACCGAAAGCCGCAAAAGGGTGTCGTCTATGCCCTGGGCCAGGCGCTCGGCCTCGGGCACGTCGGCGTGGGTTTGCAGCATGGGGTAGGTAACCAGGCTTTCCACCCCGCCCAGGCTTTCGGCAAACTGTATAATTTTCACATTCTGCAAAAGGCTTTGGGCGGTTTCGGGCAGGTCTACCCGAAACGAGAGCATGGCCCCCGCGCCGCCCGCCTGCTTTTTGGAAATTTCGTACCCGGGGTGCTGCGGCAGGCCGGCATAGTACACCTGCCGCACCTTTGGGTGGGCCAAAAGCCAAAGGGCAAGCTGTTCCGCCGTTTTTTGCTGGCGCTCCATGCGCACGGCCAGTGTTTTAATGCCCCGTATTACCAGCCAGCTGTCAAAGGGGGCAAGGCAGGCCCCCGTGGTTTTGCAAATAAACAACAGCCGTTCGGCCAGCGCCGGGTGCGAGGTTGCCAAAAAGCCCGCCAGGGTGTCGTTGTGGCCGCCCAAATACTTGGTGCCGCTGTGCAAAACAAGGTCGGCCCCCAGCAGCAGGGGCTTTTGCAGATAGGGTGTTAAGAAGGTGTTGTCTACAATTAAAAGCAGCCCGTGCTTTTTGCACAGCTGCGCAACCGCCGCAATATCGGTTACATTCATCATGGGGTTGGTGGGTGTTTCTATAAAAATGGCTTTGGTTTGCTTTTGTATGGCCCCCTCCACGGCGGCAAGGCTTTGGGTGGGCACAAGGCTTACCGCAATGCCGTTTTTGGCGTTCAGGCTGAAAAACAGCCGGTGCGAGCCACCGTACAAATCGTCGGAGGCAATAATATGGTCGCCGGGGGCAAACAACTCCATCATGGCGGTAAGGGCCGCCATACCGGTGGAAAACGCAAACGCGTGGCTGGCGTTTTCCAGCCCCGCCACCACCTGCTCCAGCTGCTCCCGCGTTGGGTTTTGCAGGCGGGAATAATCAAACCCTGTGCTTTGCCCAACGCCCGGGTGGGCGAAGGTAGCGGTTTGGAAAATGGGCATGCTGACGGCGCCGGTGCTGTGGTAGGCGGAGGGTTGCCCGGCGTGAATACATCGTGTTTCGAACTCCATAGTAGAATCCCTTCTTTCTGCGGTTTGCGGCAAGGCTGTGCATGCGGCAAAGGGCGGCCCTTACAAAAGAATAGCAAAAGGCCGGCGGGAATGTACATCCCCGCCGGCCAGGTAAACAAAAAGCGTTGGGGCCCCGGGGGGCCTGCCAAGCAGTGTTATAAGACACAGGGGGTACACCCGGGCATAAGAAAAGGCATGATATCGCCTGCAAAGCGCATCATGAACCCGTTCATCCCCTGCATACCCATTGCCTTGTTTGCCATGAAACTGTTTTCCTCCGTAAAATGCAAAACCTATGCTGTTAATAATACCCCGGCGGGGCCGCTGTTGTCAATACAAAAGGGCGGCTGTACTGCAAAAAAGCAAAACCGCCGTGGGGGGCTGGGGCAAAGCACGGGGCCGCAAAATTTACAATTCTATGGTATAATTAAAAGCAAAGGCTTGTCGCCGCGCC
>JBKEBR010000136.1:0-2298 GCA_047973285.1 Oscillospiraceae bacterium
CTGCAGCACATTCACAACTTCTTCTGCCACTTTGCGCTGTAAGGCAAGAATGGACTCTTCGCTGTACCAGGCGCAGTGCGGGGTGGCCAGCACGTTTTTCATTTGCAGCAACTCGCTGCTTGCCGCCAGCGGCTCGTTTTCAAACACATCCAGCCCGGCGCCCGCTATATCGCCGTTTTTTAGCGCCAGAATTAAATCTTGCTCGTTTACAACGGGGCCGCGCGAGGTATTGATGAGAAAGGCCGATTTTTTCATTTTTTGGAACATGGCCTTGTTGAACAAATGCTGGGTTTCCTCGGTTAACGGGCAGTGAATGGATACAAAATCGCTTTCGGTGCACAGGGTATTCAGCTCTGCCTTTTGCACGCCAAGGCTGCGCATGGTTTCTTCGCTTACAAAGGGGTCGAACACCAGCACCCGCACCCCAAAGCCAAGCATTTTTTGAGCAACCATTTGGGGAATGCGGCCAAAGCCCACAAGGCCAAGGGTTTGCCCCTGCATTCTGAACAGCGGAACCGTGCTGTCGTAGCTCCAGTCGCCGTTTTTCAGCGCTTCGGTAATTTGAGGCAGCTTTTTGGTAAGGGCGAAAAGGAAGGAAATGGCGTGGTTGGAAACCTCGTCCACACCGTAATCCGGCACATTGCACACAAAAATACACCGTTCGGTTGCCGCGGCGCTGTCGATATTGTTGACACCGATGCCGTACTTAATAATCATTTTGCAATGGGCAAGGCTTTCAATTACTTTGCGGGATATATTGGAATACTGTGTAACAATGGCGTCGGCATCCTGCACCACCTTGATAACGTCATCTTCCGCTTTAACCTGGTATTCGCATAATTCAATGCCCGCTTCGCTGAAAATTTTCTTTTCCTGGTCAATGTTTTTATATTGATAATCGGTGATAACTACTTTCATATTTTCCCCCAAATTATGCTGTGGTTTTCAAGTTGTTTGCCGGAAAAGCAGCACTATAAAATATTGCATTTTTCTGCCACAATATACGCCCCAAGCGCCGACAGGGGCACATCGCCCGGTTCTACGTTTTCTATTACATTTTCAAAAATATTTTCGCTTTTCAAAATATCGGTGAGCGCTTTCCGGAAAGGGTTTTTGCCCGCCACCACAACCGTGGTATTTTTGTCGCTTTGCATGGTGGAAGCGTTTTGCCTAGACACAATGTCGTTTTGCAACGCAACGCCCAGAATATAGTTTGCCACCTTGCTTTTGTCTTTCAGCAGAAACTGGTTTAAAATGCGCGCGGAAAAACAAGCCCGGCTAACGCCAACCTTGGAGGCGTTTTTGTAGCCAAGCTGCACCATATCCCAGTCGTAGTTGTCTTCCTCCGCAAATTTCCTGCCAACGGCGTCTGCTATAATGGTGTCGTTTGTAATAGAGGCCAGCAGTTCCCCCGTAATGGTGGTAAGGCAGCCGGCAATTTTTTTGTCGCTGTTCACCATTACAATTTTGGTGTGCGAGCCGGGCAGAACAACAATGAGAGAACCCTTTACGTTATATTTTTGAATAATGGAAATGCTTTCTACCTCTTCGCCGCGCATAATATCCATCGATTCGTAGTTTTGAAGGGTAACCGCCTCTGAAAAATTTTTAACCCCGGGAATAAACCAAATTGGCAGCTCACAAATTTCCGGCAGTTCTATTGGTTTGGTGGCTGCCGCAAAATCGTCGAGGCCTGCCGGGGCCGTAAGGTGCGGAACCTCCACAAGGCCCACGTTGGAGGTAATCATGCCGCTGGCAATAATTCTTTTTATGTTTTTATAGGTGAGGCCGCCTTCGGCAAGCAGCTTTTCTATACACATTTTTACGGCGTTTTGCAGCTTTTTGTTGTTGCCGTCAATGGCCGTGTCGCGCACGCCCACCTCTGCCTTTTGCACCCCTATGCGCGTTCTGTTTTTGTCCCACAAAATGGCCCGGGTATTGGTTGTGCCGGTATCAATTGTAATAATGTATTCTTCCACTTTACTGCACGTCCTTTATCAATAAATTTACCTTATGAAACCCCACACTAAATTTCGCTGCGAATGTTCTTCATTTTTTCGTTGAAGCGGCCGCAGGCCTTTACAATGCCGTCTGGCTGGTTAAAAACAACATAAATGCCCGTTACCAGCATGTCGGCTCCATTTTTTACACAGTCTTCCATAACAACAGAATCTACGCCGCCGTCCACCAGTATTTGGAAGGACAGCCCTTGGCGTTTTCGCAGCAAAGCCAGCTCTTTAAGCCGTTCCAGCGAGCCGGGCAAAAACCTTTGCCCGGCCAGCCCCGGCTCTACCGACA
>JBKEBR010000137.1:0-4079 GCA_047973285.1 Oscillospiraceae bacterium
CAAATACCCGGCAAGGTACCCGCCGGTGGGCCCAAGCAGCACCTGCGGCCCCCCTTTAAAACCTGTGAACACCGGCAGCCCCACAATGCCCAGCAGCAGGTATACTGCAATGGAGGCCGAAGCTGCCAGCGGCGGCAGCATGGCCCCCGCAAAAAATACGCCAAAAATTGCCATGCTGAAGGGCACCGGCCCTATGGGAACCATAATTTGGGCCAGTACCGCTATAAGGGCCGCCATAAGGGCCGCAAACACCATTTGCCCTGTTTTGCTTTTTGTTGCCATTGTTTTCTCCTTTTACAGCCGAATGCTTATTTCCCCGGCGGAAAGCACCGCCGTTTCACCGTTTTGCTTTTTTACCACCAGGCGGGCCTCGTCGTCTATTGCAAGGGCCGTTGCCGTGTAGGGGGGCTGGGCCAGCACGGTTACCTCGCGTCCCAGCGCAAGGCTGCGGGCCCGGTACTCCTGCAAAAATTCCTTATTTTCAAGGTGTGCAAAGGCCGCCAGCAAATTTTCATAAATGGCCGCGGCCAGTTGCAGGCGGGGCAGCTGCGCCGTGCCGCCCGGGTACAGCGAGGTGGCAATTTGCCGTATTTCGGGCGCAAATTCCTCGGGCCGGGTGCGGTAATTAATGCCAATGCCCACCACAATGTACTCTATGCTGCCACTTTCAAAGCCGGTGCCTGCCTCGGTTAAAATGCCGCAGCATTTTTTGCCCTTCAAAAACAAATCGTTCACCCATTTAATAGACAGCTCTATGCCGCACAGGGCCTGCGCCGCCCGGCACACCGCCACTGCCGCCGCCGCGGTAATAAGCACCGGGTTGCCCGCCGCCCTTTGGGGGCGCAGTACAACGCTTAGGTACAACCCCCCCGGCGGGCTTGCAAAGCTGCGCCCCAGCCTGCCCCGGCCCTGGGTTTGCTTTTCGGCAACCACCATACTGCCGTGGGGGGCGCCGTCTATGGCCCATTGCTTTGCCAGCAGGTTGGTAGAGGCAGCCTCTTGCAGCACCCGCACCGGCGCTTTTTGGGGGGCAAAATAGGTTTCGGCGGCCTCTTGTGAAAGAAAATCGCTTTCGGGCAAAAGGCTGTACCCGCTGCCGGGCGCCGCGCTTACCGCCACCCCCTGGGCCCGCAGCGCCGTAGCCGCCTTCCACACCGCCGCGCGGGAAACCCCCAGCCTTTGGGCCAGCTCCTGGCCGGAAATTACCTTGCCCCGGCTGGCTTCCAGCAAGGCCAGCAATTCATTTTTAACGGCCAACTGCATCGCCCCTTTTTGGTTTTCTTTTTTCAGTTTATCGGTACAGGCGGCCATTGTCAACCTTTTTACTATAAAAAGTTTACATCTTTTTAACCGCGCCCTTGCGCCGCCACACAAAACGCCGTATGATAAAAACAACACCCGCCCACAGGGCGGCTGTTGTACGCTTTATCTGCTTCGGCTTTTACAACGGAGGTTTCGAGCTATGAACAAAGAAATATATTTTGCGGGCGGGTGCTTTTGGGGGGTGGAAAAATACTTTTCCCTGGTAAAAGGCGTAACGGAAACCCAGGCCGGCTATGCCAACGGCACCACCCAAAGCCCCAGCTATAAAGAGGTGTGCACCGGCGAAACCGGCCATGCCGAGGCCGTGCGCCTTGTGTACAACCCGCAGGTGGCAGGCCTTGCCTTTTTGTTGGACCTGTTGTATGAGGTAATTGACCCCACCCTGGTAAACCGGCAGGGCAACGACATGGGCACCCAATACCGCACCGGAATTTATTACACCGACAGTGCCGATTTGCCGGTGATACAGGCCTCGGTGCAAAAGCTGCAAAAGCGGTATGCAAAGCCTTTGGCCCTGGAGGTATTGCCCCTTGCCAATTTTTACCCTGCCGAGGACTACCACCAGAAATACTTAGACAAAAACCCCGGCGGCTACTGCCACATTAACCCCGCCGCCTTTGCCAGGGCCAAACAGGCGGCCGACACGCCTTACAAGCCAAAGCCTGCGGAAGAGCTGCGGCAAACCCTTACCCCGCTGCAATACGAGGTAACCCAGAACAGCGCCACAGAGCCGCCTTTCAACAATGAATACGACAAAGAGTTCCGGCCGGGCATTTATGTAGACATTGCAACCGGCGAGCCGCTGTTTGTTTCGGCCGATAAATTTGATGCCGGCTGCGGCTGGCCTGCCTTTTCAAAGCCCATAAACGCCAGCCTTATTGCCCAGCACAAAGACCGCACCCACGGCATGGTGCGCACCGAGGTGCGCAGCGCAACCGGGAACTCTCATTTGGGGCATGTATTTGAAGACGGCCCCGCAGACAAGGGCGGGCTGCGGTATTGCATCAACAGTGCGGCATTAAAATTTATTTTAAAGGAAGATATGGCAAAAGAAGGCTATGCCGCCTACCTCCCCTTGCTGGAAAAAGACTAGCAGTGGGGCCACACGCCTGCGCCCGCCGGGCAGCTGCCAGAATATACCGAAACCGGCCGCCGAACCGCACATTCCGGTAAAGTTGCGCCGCCAATATTTTAGAAGCCTTGCCCGCTATTTTGGCGAAGGGCCGCCAATGCAGGCCTTAGCCGAATGAAAACAAATGCCCCACCGGCAGGGGCGGCAGCAAGGCACCACAAAAGAACCGCCGGGCAGCTTTTGCAGCTGCCCGGCGGTTCTTTTATCTTGTATTCCGTTCACTTTTCATCGCTTTGCTTTTTTTGCAGGCCCACCGGCAGCAATAAAGGCCGGTTTTCTATTGCAGCCCAAACAGCTGTTTTGCGTTTTGCAGGGTTTGCCGCAGCAGGGCCCCGGTTTCCACGCCCCGGGCTTCGGCAATTTTGGCGGCGGTGTACTGAATCATGCCGCTGTTGCTGGGCCTTCCCCGAAAGGGCTCGGGCGCCATATAGGGGCAGTCGGTTTCCAGCACCAGTTTGTCCTGCGGCACAGCGGCGGCGGCCTCCAGCGGGCGGCGGGCATTTTTAAAGGTTACCACCCCTGTAAACCCAAGGTACATTCCCTGCTTTGCCAGCCACAGGGCATCGTCGGCAGAGCCCGAATAAGAGTGCAAAACCCCCTTGGGCTTGTACTTTTTCAGCAGGGCGTAGGTTTCGGCGTGGGCCTCGCGGTCGTGTACAATAATGGGTAAATCCAGCGCCAGGGCCGTTTTAATCTCGGCTTCAAACAGGGCCAGCTGCTCGTCTTTCGGCACCGGCCAGTGGTGGTCTAACCCGCACTCCCCCACTGCTACCACCTTGGGGTGGGCGTACAGGGGCTCTATTTCCCGCATTTCCGCACGCCAGTCGCCTTTAAAGCGGGCCAGAGTGCTGGCATCCTCCTCTATCAGGCTTTCCGGGTGAATGCCTATGGCGGCATACAGCCAGGGATATTGCTCGGCAAGGCGAATATTTTCAAGGCTTGTGTCCAAATCGGTGCCACAGCTTACCACATTTGCCACCCCCGCGCCCGGCAGGCTTTGCAGCAATTCGTGGCGGTTTTGGGCAAAAGCGTTGGCATTGTAGTGGGCATGGGTGTCGAAAATAAGAGGTTGCATGGCTTCTCCCTTTTTTGCTGTATAAAAATTGGCGGGCGGGGCCCAAAACGGCGGGCCGCAATGGGTTGCGGGGCAGGCTTGGCCGCGCCGGCAACAAAAACAAAACGGCCCCCCGGCGCAAGCAGCAAGCCGCCCAAGGCCCTGTGTGCAAAAAGGGCCGCCCACGCCACAACGAAAAACAAAAGCAATTTATAGGCGCCCAAAAATTGCATTCAAAAGCCAGGCACCGCCTGTTATGCAAGCAAAACGGGCTTTTTCACCTTTTTATCCAGAAAATACAGCAGATGGCTGAGCAGCAGAAAAAAGGCAACCAGCCCGCCAATATAGGCGAACGCGAAAACCCCCACCTGGTCGTAATCAATAAAAAAGTAGGGAAAGCGAACCGGAACACCATTTTCCCTTACCCTGTATACATAGCCCAGAAAACCGGCGGCCGAGGAAAATGCCACGTAAAAAAGAGGAAAAATTAAAACCGCCCACACGTCTGCGTACCGCAAATGGCCGGATTCTGTAAACAGAACATAATCGGCCATGCACAAAAGCGGCGTA
>JBKEBR010000138.1:0-1858 GCA_047973285.1 Oscillospiraceae bacterium
GGTGTCGGTTATTCAAAACTATGCCGCCGCAATGAAAAAGAAGAACCTTTCCGAACAAGAACGGGAGGAATACAGCAATACCATCATCAATGCCTCCCAGCGGCTGAGCGAGCTGATTACAAATATTTTAAAGCTGAACAAGCTGGACAACCAGGAAATTGTACCCATTGCAGAACCGTACGATGTAAGCGCCCAGCTGGCCGCCTGCGCCGTGCAGTTTGTGGACATTTTCGAAAAAAAGGGCATTGCGTTTGAAGCCGATTTTGAGGACGAGGCCATTATTTATGCCGACGAAAGCATGATGGAAATTGTGTGGAACAACCTTTTGTCCAACGCCGCCAAATTTACCGAGCCCGGCGGAACCATTGCTTTGCGCCAGGTTTCCGACGCAGAGGGGGTTACGGTTTCGGTGGCCGACACCGGCTGCGGCATGACGCAGGAAGTGGCAAAGCGCGTTTTCGACAAATTCTACCAGGGCGATACCTCCCACGCCAGCCAGGGCAACGGGCTGGGCCTGGCACTGGCCCTGCGCGTCATTCAGCGGGTAAACGGCACCATTTCGGTAGAAAGCAAGGTGGGCAAAGGCACCACCTTTACGGTAAAAATACCCCGCAAACAATAAAATACAAAAATTAATATTTCTTATACGTTTTTTGAATTTGTTTTCACATAAATGCTGGTACACTTACACTGGTTGGCACGCACCCGCACCCACACCCGGCGGCAAACCCAGCCGCTTGCTTACATTTTACCCCCCTGCCCGGTTGAAGGTTTTACCGGCAATGCCTAGAAAGAAGGAAACCCAATGGCCATAAAAAACGAATTCCTCCGGTGGGACAACCCCATACGGTACGAATACCAGGAACAAACCGTAACCGGGAAAATGCTGGACCTTTATATCGACAACTGCGCTTATTTTGGCTGGGTAATAGAAAACAAAACGAAGCCCCTGGCCGGGGTAAACAGCTATACCTTAAAACTGAAAAGGAACCGGCATATTGCCAATAAAATTGAACTCACCCGCTTAAAGCGGCAGTTCGACTCTTATATTAAAGAAATAGAAAGCATGGAAACCTCTAAAATACTTGCCGCGTCAATGGCTGCCTATGTTGTTGGGGTGCTGGGAACAGCCTTTATGGCAGGTTCTGTATTTTCCTATGTGGGGGGGCTTATTCCGCTCAGCATTCTTCTGGCCATTCCGGCCTTTATTGGGTGGGGCCTTCCCTATTTTATCTACCGGGCCATTGAAAAGAAAAAAGAAAACGAGGTTCAGCCTTTCATCAACCAAAAGTACGACGAAATTTATGCCGTGTGCGAAAGGGCCTATTCCCTGCTTCCCCATTAGTACGGGCGGCAAACAAACTGGGCTTTGCGGCAGGCCTGTCTTCCGGGCCAAATTCCCCGCCGCCGGTTTGCCGCAAAACGCGGGTTGCCGGGTTTTGTGGGGAAAGCCTTTGCATGCAAAAGCGCACCCTTTCGCCGGCAGGCGGCACAGCCACCCAATACAAAAAGCCGGAAACCTTTTTACAAGGGTTTCCGGCATTTTGTATGCGCCCGCCAAAAGGCAGCCGCGCGGGCCTGCGCCAAACACTGAAAAGCAATGCCACGCCGCACATAAAAGGCAGCCGCCCTGCAAGCCTGAAAAACCCGGCCTGCAGGGGCTGCCATTTAGGCAAACGCCTGCCCGCTTTTACCCGCAACGCATTGTTTTGCACGCACCCTATTGCATCTCAAAAATCAATCCACTATAAAAAGCTTCGCACCCTTTTCCGTATGGGAACGGTGCGGGTTGCTGCCGTCTGCAACCTGGTAGCTCATTCCCGGCGTTAGCGTAAATTCTCTGCCGTCCTCAAGCTCA
>JBKEBR010000139.1:0-7509 GCA_047973285.1 Oscillospiraceae bacterium
ACAACCGCGCGCCCCGTGCCCTTGGCGAAATATACGACAAAAGCAAGCGGTAGCCCGCCCTATATATGCGGCGCCAGCCGGAAAGCGCTTCCGGTTGGCGCTTTTTGAACACTGTGTTTGCAGGCGGCGGGGCAAAGCGGTGCACCCGCACCCGGCGGCCCGGTGCGCTGCCTTTGCCGCCGTTAAAAAGCCGGGTGCCCGGCGGCGCGTGTTTTTACTGGAGCTGTAAACGCAGAAATTGAAAGAAGGTTTTGCCTTGAACATTCGTTTTTACAATGCAAACATTTGTACCATGCAGCATGGCCCCGAGGTTTTTAAGGGCGAGCTTTGGACCTTGGGCAGCCGGGTGGGTTATGTTGGCGGTGGCCAAAACGCCCCTGCGCACCCCGTTTTCGATGAGGAAATAGACCTTGGGGGCAACCTTATTTTGCCCGGCTTTAAAAATGCCCACACCCATTCCGCCATGACCTTTCTGCGCAGCTACGCCGACGATTTGCCTCTGCAGGACTGGCTGCAAAAGCAGGTGTTCCCCATGGAGGCAAAGCTTACGGGGGAGGATGTGTACTGGCTTTCCACCCTTGCCATTATGGAATACCTTACCAGCGGCATTACCGCCAATTTCGACATGTATATGTTCATGGAGGAAAACGCCAAAGCATCGGTGGATACGGGCTTTCGCACCGTGCTGTGCGGGGCGCTCAGCAATTTTGTGGGTAGCCTTCAAGAGCTGGAGGAGGGCTATTCCCGCTTCAACTCGCTGCACGAGCGCATCAGCTACCAGCTCAGCTTTCATGCGGAATACACCTGCAGCCGCCAGCTTTTAGAGGGGGTGGCCGAGGTGGCAAACCGCCTGAAGGCGCCGGTGTACACCCACAATTCCGAAACCGAGGCCGAGGTACGGCAGTGCCTGGCCCACAGCGGCAAAACCCCCACCGCTTACCTCGAGGGGCTTGGCATTTACAACTATGGCGGCGGGGGCTTTCACTGTGTTCACATGACGGAAGAAGACCTTGCCATTACCAAACAGCGGGGGCTGTATGTGGTTTCCAACCCGGGCAGCAACTGCAAGCTGGCCAGCGGCATTGCCCCCCTGCAAAAAATGCTGGATATGGGCATTCCGGTGGCCCTTGGCACCGACGGCCCCGCCAGCAACAACGCGCTGGACATGTTCCGCGAAATGTACCTTGCCACGGTGCTGCAAAAAATAAGCCTGAAAAACGCCGCCGCCCTCAAGGCGGGCACTGTGCTGGAAATGGCCTGCTGCACCGGTGCGCGGGCCATGGGTCTTGCCGAAGCAGACAGCCTTGCCGAGGGCAAGCTGGCCGACCTTACGGTGATAGACCTGCACCAGCCCAACATGCAGCCCCTGAACCATTTGGCCCACAATGTGGTGTACAGCGGCAGCAAGCAAAATGTACAGCTTACCATGGTAAACGGCAGCATTTTATACCGGAACGGCAAGTTTGCCATTGGCAAAGACCCCGCCGAGGTGTATGCCAAAGCCAATGAAATTATTGCCCGCATGCGCTGAATACGGCAAAATAAAAGCCCACCGCCTTTTGCAAAAAAAGGCGGTGGGCTTTGCAAAAAGAATTGCCGGGCAGGGGGGTGCAAATTTTGCAAACACCCCAAAGGCGTTCACCGGCGGGCAAAGCCGCAAGAGAAGCACCAGCGAAAGCCGCAGAAACAAGTGAAAAGCATTTTGGTAAAAACTGCCGGTTTGGGCGGCCATTGGGCGCGGCCAATACAAATACGCACCGTTGCCAAAGGCAAGCGGTGCGTATTTTGCAGTCTGTCTTTAGTGTTCGGTTCCGGCGTTACAATTCCACTATTTGGCTGCCTGCCCCGGCACTGCCGTCCACATCCACAAAATAGTGGCGTATGTTATTTGGGTCGTAATAAACCGTTACCTGCCCTGCACTTAAGTAGGGCGCGGGGTCCATGCGCAAAAGGCCGCTTTTAAAAATATAGGTTTTCCCGTCGGGGGCGGCATAGGCACAGCGCAGGCGTAAAAGGCTGCGCCGGTTTATGTATATGGCCGAAGGGGCATACCCCACTATTTCGGCGGTAACCATAGCGCCCTCCGCCTTTAGCCGGCGGGCCTGCCTGCTGTGCAAAATATTGCGCAGTATAACAATGGCGGCCGCAACTGCCAGCCCCAACCCAACCGAGCCAAAGGAAAGTAAAAAAATAAGGCGAAAGGTGCGCACGGTTTCTTCGGTAGAAGGCTGTAAAACCCCGTTGGCATACATGCTGATGCTTCCCGGGGCAAGGGGAATAAGCTGAATGAAGATGGCAACACCCCCAAAAACAGCGCCCAGTGCCAGCAGCAAGATGCCAACCCACACAAAACGCTGCAAAAAACTTTTCTGCCTTCCCGCGGTGTACGGCATGCCTTCCCTCCTGTACGGTAAACGGCGCAAACCCGCCTGCTTCATGGGCCGGCCCAAAACGGCCACCCCGCCGCCCTTGCAGCCGGGGTCCTACTGTGCTTGTAAAATTAATTTTTCTGCCTGATGAATAACATCACTCACGGTCATGTCCAGCACCAGGGCCAGCTCGGGCATCACTTTTTTTTGAATATTTTCCAGCATAATTTTATCTTTTATGCGCAGCTCTTTCTGGTTTTTCCACTTGATAATGGCACTCATGGCGGAAAATGTTTCCTGTAAGCTTTCCACACTGTTGTCGGCAAAAATGGTGCGGTAGCGCTTTTGCTTTGCCGAAAAATCGGAACTCCATTCTTCCTCGGCGTCGGGCAAAGAATTCAAAAGCGTCAGGGCCTGCTTCTTTGAAATTAAATGGCGCAGGCCTATTTTTTCGGCTGTTTCAACCGGAATGTATACGGTGTCGGAAATGCTGTTGTATGGTTCCAGCCTGTAATATTGCATTGCTTTTCCCGTTAGGTTAAGCTCGCAAATATCAATAATTTTGCAAGCCCCATACTCCGGGTGAGAAACCTTGGCATTAATTTCAAACATGGTGCCCTCCTTACTGTAAGCGTAAAAGAAAACAGGTTCGGCAGGAAAACCCGCCAAACCGTTTTCTCGCGTAAAATATAAAAGTATAAGCATTGTTATCATTTATATTATAGCACAAATTTTTCTAAATAACAAAAATTGACAAAGCCATAACCCTGTGGTATACTCTAATAGTATTCTAAATGCAGCATAGCCTCACATGTTTTTGTAAGCCTTTGAGCCACTTTAGGGTTTACACAAGCATGTGATTTTTTTGTTCGGTTTAGGGTAACAATTAATTAGGAGGTACCACAATGAATATTGGTACTGTAAAATGGTTTAACGATGGCAAAGGTTTTGGCTTTATCTCCAACGACGACGGCGGCGAGGATGTTTTCGTACATTTCTCCTCCATCATGACCGACGGCTTTAAAACCCTGGCCGAAGGCCAAAAGGTTAAGTTCGACGTAGAGCAAGACCCCAAGAACGCCAGCAAGCTGCGCGCCATCAACGTTACCCCGGTTTAATGTATTGATAAAAGCAGCCACCCGCAAAAGCGGGTGGCTGCTTTTTGTTTGTAAGCCGTTTGCAGGCAACAGTCTTTAGCGGGGCTTTTGTTCATAAAATGCAAGCAGCGCCTTGCTTGCCGCCGGCCGGTAAACTTTTTTCGCCGGCCGGTTGTTGCAGCCCCCAAATTACAGCCAGGGCGGCGTGTTTGGCAACAGCTGCTTAAAGGCCTGAATGTAAGCGCCCTCTTCTTTTTCTTTGTAGCTGCCCTGCGGAAAAGACGACTGGGCAACCGTGCGAAATTCCCTCCAGGAGCGAATTTCGTCATTTAAGCGTATGGGGTAAAACAGTGTGCCATTGGCATTGGCGGCGGCCAAATCTCCAAGGCTGTCGCCCACCATGATTATATTTTGCGGGGCATAGTGGGCCAGCAGCCTGGCAATGCACTCTTGCTTGCTGCCGGTTTCCTGCCCGCATACCACCTTGCTGTATTTTAACAAGTCGTGCTCGGCCCATTCCTTCATCAATGCGCTGTGAGAGGTGGCCGACACCACGGCAATATCCGCAAAGCGGCTTATTTCGGCCAGGCATTCCCGAACGCCGGGAAAAGGCGGAATGCCGTGAACCATCTGGGCAATTCGCTCGTTGCATTGCAGCGACCATTGCAGTGTTCGCGCAAGGGTGGAATCGTCCTGGTGCTCCTGCAGCCATTGGTTTGTTTTGGGGCTGCCGGATTGCACCCAGGCCGCCAGGCTGCCGTAAGAGGGAAATGTAAAATCGGCGCCATATTCTTTTACCTCCTCCCGCTCTTCAAGAAGCTGCAGGGTGGAAAGCAGGGTGGAAAATCGGTTCAGGCCGCGGGTGCCGGAGTACAAATTGGTATATTCCCACACTTCGCGGGCATACTTGGAAACCGCCTGCAGCCCCCACCCGTAAATGGTGGCGGGGCAAAAGCATTCCTTGTGCTTAATTTCCATTGTGTCGAAAGCACAACCGTCTGAATCAATACAAACCAAAAACTGGTAAGACGGCTGAAAAGAAGAAAGGCCGTAGTCTTGTTTCATAAAAAAGCCCCTACTGTTCTAGAATGAATTTGGCAATTGCCTGCGCAACCCCGTCCTCTGCGTTGGATGCGGTTACATAGTCTGCGTCCTGTTTAATCCAGCCGGGGGCGTTGCCCATGGCAACCCCAACCCCGGCCTTTCGGATAATAGCAACATCACTGGAGCTGTCGCCGCATATCATCACGTTTTCCATGGGAATTTGCAGGTGCGCCAACAGTGCGCTTACCGCCTCGCTTTTGTCGATTGCTGCGGTGAGAAATTCAAGGTCGGCATTTATGCCGGGGCGGGTATGGCTGACAAACCCGGTGGCGGTTATTGCGTCGTATATGGGCCGCTGTTTTTCCGGCGGAATGCCGTAAAGATTAAACTTCTCAACCCCTTCGTCGGCAGCGGCAAAAAAGCCGGATAAGAGCGGTACCGCGTGGGCCATTCCTGCTTCCACATACCAAATGTGGTGTGCGGGAACCGGCTGTTCCCTCCAGGTATCCACAATGCTTTGCTCCATATAAATGTCGTTTTTAAACGCAATTTCAGCATAAATATTTTGGTTTTCAAAAATGCGGCAAATTTCAGCCGCCTGGCCTGGTGCAATCAGGTTTGTGTACAGGCTTGCCTTTGTGCGCCGGTCCACCACCCGGGCGCCGTGGCTGGTAATGCAATAGCGCATGTCCACGTCGGAAATTTGTGCAATTTGCGGCGGCAGCATGTCCAATGCGCGGCCGGTGCAGGGAACAACGTAAATTCCTTTTGCAATGGCCGCCTTAACAGCCCTCATGGTTTTTTCCGAAATATAAACCTGGTTGTCCTGCAGGGTGGTACCGTCCATATCCAGCAGTAATGCTTCTATTTTCATAACATGGGCTCCTGAAAAAAAGTATCGCGGTGCGGCAACCGGCACCGCTTAGTTTTGCTGGTTTTTCACAAGCTCCAAAATGCCGGAGCTGTTTACAACCGTTTCAAAGGTTGCCCGCTGGTCTTTCAAAAATGCCGCAAAATCTTCTGCGTCAAGATAGTCAACGTCCATTCCCATTTTTTTCAGCTCTTCCTGAAAAGCGCTGTCGTTGATAATTTCGTTAAAGCCTTTATCCAGCACAGAAAGCACGTCCTGCGGCACATCCTTTAAAGTCCAGATGCCCTGGGTTACCTTCATGTCAACAGCATATCCCATGCCAACCAGGGTGGGCACGTTTGGCAGCTGGTCTATTTTGGCGTCGGTGCAAAGGGCCAAAATGCGCGCGGTACCCTGCTCGTGGTGGGGAAGAACTTCCGACAATGCCGCCACGTCAATATCAATCTGGCTGCCCAGCAGGGCGGTTAACGCGTCGGAACCGCTTCCAAAGGGCACCTGTGTCATTTGAATACCGGTTTCCATGCTGAACAGTTCGGCGGTAACGTGGGTTATAGAGCCGACACCGGCATGGCCGTACTGCAATTTTCCGGGGTTGCTTTTTGCATAATCAATCAACTCTTCAATTGTTTGGAAGGGGGAATCCACCGGAACGGTTATGGCAATGGGTATGCTTACGCACAGGGCAATCGGGGCAAAAATTTCCAGGTAGTCATACTCGGTTTGCCCGTAAAGGGGCTGCAGGTTGGCGCTGGTGTTTGCCGAACCAATGGACTAGCCGTCGGGCTTTTTCTGCGCCAGCTCGTTAAGGCCAATGTTTCCGCCGCCGCCGGGCACGTTTTCAATTACAATGTTTACGCCAAAATACTGGGGCGCATAATTGCTGATAACGCGGGCCATCTGGTCTGAGCTGCCGCCGGCGCTGTACGGAACCAAAAAGGTGATGTCCTGCTGGGGAAACGCTTCGGTGCTTGCGGCGCCGCCAGAGGCCCCGCAGGCGGCCAACCCCGCCGCCATCACAACAGTGGCTGTCAGGCCGGCCAATAAACGCATTGCTTTTTTCATGTCTGTACTCCTTTGTTCGTATTGTTTACTCTTCTTTACTGTTTTTCAACAGCTTTTTAATGGGTTTCAGGCAGGTAAGCGCCAAAAGAACAAGGGTAATTATAAGAATTGTGCCGGACAGCGGGCGCTGCAGCATTTCAATAAAGCTGCCGTGGCACATTACAAGGCCCTGCATCAGCCCCCGCTCAATGGTAGAGCCCAGAACAATGCCCACTGCCAGAGGGGCCATGCTGTAGCCGAATTTAGACGCAAAATAGGCAAAAATACCAAGCACCGTAAGTACGCCCAAATCAAATATGCTGTTGTTGGTGGCAAGGGCGCCTGTAAAGGTAATTAGCATAACAATGGGCATTAAAATTTTGGCGGGGGTTTTCAGCAGGGAGGCAAACACCCCCACCATGGGCAAATTAATAATAAGCAAAAATACGTTGCCCACATACATGCTGGCAACCAGCCCCCAAAAAACATCGGGGTGCATGGTAATTAACGAGGGGCCGGGGGTAATGCCATGCACAATAAAGCCGGTAAGCAAAAGTGCGGCGGGCGGTGCAAAGGGCAGCCCCAGCGAGAGAAGCGGAATCATGGCGGCGCTGCTGGCGGCGTTGTTTGCGCTTTCGGGGCCGGCAACACCCTCAATGGCGCCATGGCCAAATTCCTCCGGGTGCTTTGAAATTTTCTTTTCCACCGAATAGCTGCCAAAGCTGGCAAGGGTTCCGGCGGGGCCCGGCATCAGGCCAATAAAAAAGCCAATGATTGTGCCCCGCAAAATAGGGCCGATGGAGCGGCGCCATTCCTCCCGGCTGGGGTACAGTTCCCGAAAGCGCACCTTTCCAATGTTTATTTCCTCCTGTGGCTCTACAAGTGTGGCAAACAGCTCGTTAATTCCAAAAACAGCCATGGCCACCACGCCAAATTCAAAGCCGCGCAGCAGGCTGCTTACACGGAAGGTGTAGCGGGTAATGCCGGTTACCGAATCGGCGCCTACCGTGCTGAGCATCAACCCAACCAGCACCATCAAAAATGATTTTAAGGCGTTTTTTCCGGTTAAATTGGTAAGCACCACAAC
>JBKEBR010000140.1:0-1722 GCA_047973285.1 Oscillospiraceae bacterium
ATATTTTAATTGTGGAGCCTACGGTGTTTGGCGACAGCCGGGGCTACTTTATGGAGACGTATCATAAAGAAGAATTCGAGGCTGCCGGCATTGCCGGCAACTTTGTGCAGGACAACCAAAGCATGAGCCGCAAGGGCGTTTTGCGGGGCCTGCATTTCCAAACAGAGCGCACCCAGGGCAAGCTGGTGCGGGTGCTGTCGGGCCGTGTTTTTGATGTGGGGGTGGACGTGCGCCCCGGCAGCCCCAGCTTTGGCAAATGGGCGGGGGCCGAGCTTTCGGCTGAAAACAAACGCCAGTTGTATGTTCCCGAAGGGTTTGCCCACGGGTTTTTGGTGCTTTCGGAAACCGCGGAGTTCGCCTACAAATGCACCGATTTGTACACCCCTTCCGCCGAGGGCGGCATTCTTTGGAACGACCCCGATATCGGCATTGAATGGCCTGCAATTGACTGCCCCTTTTTGCTCAGCGAAAAGGATGAAAAACTGCCGTTGTTAAAAGAACAGGATTTTTCCTTTTTTAAAGGGTGGTACAAAAAATGATTGAATATGCAAAAGGGATTTTAAACGGCTTTGGCCGTTACCGTTATTTGCTGGTAAACCTGGTAGAGCGGGACATTAAGGTAAAATACCGCCGCAGCGCCCTTGGCCTTTTGTGGAGTGTTTTGAACCCCCTTTTAATGATGCTGGTAATGGCGGCTGTTTTCGGAACACTGTTTAATATGAGCACCATGGAAAACGTGCAGGCGGTGCGCTCCACCGGGCTGCCGCCGGCCTTTACCGTATATTTGCTCTCGGGCCAGCTTATTTTCAACTTTTTCAGTGAGGCCACCAACCTTGCCATGGATTCTGTTTTGGGCAGCTCGTCTTTAATTAAAAAGGTGTATATTCCCAAGTACATCTTCCCGCTTGAGAAGGTTATTTTCAGTTTTATCAACGCGTTGTTCTCGCTGATTGCCATGGTGCTGGTTGTTGTAATTACCGGTTCCCCCATTTCCCTTACCGTGCTGTGGTTCCCGGTGGTGCTGGTATTCATGTTTTTCTTCAACCTTGGGGTGGGGCTTATCCTTTCCTCCCTCACGGTGTTTTTTCGCGATATCAAGCATTTCTACGGGGTATTGGTTACCGCCCTCAACTACCTTACCCCTATTTTTTATACCGAAGCCATTTTTACCGGCAAAGGAACCCTGTCGGAGGTTATGCCCATTGTACTGCGGCTGAACCCGCTGTACTGGTATGTTTCCATGTTCCGCCGGGTGGTTGTTTTTGGTTACAACCCCACCTTACAGCAATGGGTTGCCTGTGTGGGGTGGGCTGTGGCCGCTTTGGCGCTGGGGCTTTTTACCTTTAAAAAGGCCCAGGACAAGTTTATTCTGTATGTATAAGGGAGGGGCTTTTTAAATGCCTGTGCCGATTATTGAAGTAGAGCACGTTTCCATGCGTTTTAATATGGCGAAGGAAAAGGTGGACAGCCTCAAGGAATGGTTTATCCGCAAGGTAAAGGGAACCTTGAAATTTGAGGAATTTTTTGCGCTTAAGGATGTGTCTTTGCAGGTGCAGCCCGGCGATGTGTACGGCCTTGTGGGGCTGAACGGGTCGGGCAAAAGCACCTTGCTGAAGCTGGTGGCGGGGGTTATGAAGCCCACCGAGGGCAAATGCACCGTGCGGGGCAGCGTTGCCCCGTTGATAGAGCTGGGGGCGGGGTTTGACCCCGAGCTTACCGGCC
>JBKEBR010000141.1:0-2222 GCA_047973285.1 Oscillospiraceae bacterium
CGAATAGGTGAGCCCGGGCACATATTTGGCGTTGTAGCCCATGCGCTGCAACAGCACAATCAGCGCCGCCGAATAATGCTCGCAGGTGCCAAACCCATACAAAAGCGGGCCCATTGCCATGGTTTGGTAAATAGTGGGCGGTGTGCCGCAGCGGTCTTTGTAACGCCAGCTTTCGGTGAGCGCCGGCTGGTTAAATTCAATAAAGCTGGTTTTTTTAATCACATACAAAAAGGCTGCCCGCACCTTTTCAAAATTATTTTCCCGCCCTGTAAGCGCCATTTCGGCAATGGCCTGCTCCTCCACCTGTGTAAAAAAGCAGGGCTCGGCGGCGGTGCTTTGCGGGGCGGCGCTTTGCACCGGCGTAGGCGGTGTGCTGCCGGCCGGCTCTTGGGAAGAAGGGGCAAGGGCGCAGCCCGCCAGCAAAACAGCGGCCACCAGCAAACACAGCAGTTTCCTTTTCATATTTTCTCCTTGGGCCTGCCGCTGCCGGGCGGGCCTGCACAGTACATACACAGTATAGCGTGCCCGCCCGGCCTTTGCAAAAAACGGCGTGCGGCACGGCGCTGTATTGTTGGTAGTTTTTAACAGGTATCTGTTTTTGGCGCCGGCATATCTTTGGGGCGGCAGGGGGGCAAACGGCCGTTTGGCGCCGGGTAAAAAAGGTTTGAAGGGCTTTGCTAAGTCATACTTTCCTAATTCTTCGTCAATTTTTATGAAACTTGGCGGGTATCTTGTGTGGTTTTGCAAATGGCGAAGCCGGGCAAACCGTGCTATACTATAAATATGTTAAAAATTAACACAAAAATTTTGGAGTAAACATGGAAACAACACCCGCCTATTGCACCGACGCGCAGGCAAAAAAGTTGCTTGTAGAAGTTGGGAAGATGGTATACGAACACCGGTATGTGCTTACCACCGACGGCAACCTTTCCATTCGCGTTGCCGAAAACGAGGCCTGGGTAACCCCCACCAGCGTGTCCAAAGGCTATATGAGCGAAGAGATGATGGTGAAGGTTGCCCTCGACGGCACCATTTTGCAAGGCAGCCGCAAGCCTTCGTCTGAGGTGAAAATGCACCTGCGCCTGTACCGCGAAAACCCGGCCATTGGCGCGGTGGTGCACGCCCACCCCTTTGCCGCCACCGCCTTTGCCATTGCGGGCATACCGCTGGACCTGCCCATTATGGCGGAATCGGCCATGCAGCTTGGGGTGGTGCCGGTGGTGCATTATTCCACCCCCGGCAGCACCGATGTGGCCGACGGCGTGGCCCCCTATTGCAAAGAGTACGGCGGCCTGCTGCTTTCCAACCACGGGGCCCTCACCTGGGGCGGCGATATAATGCAGGCCTTTTACCGCTTGCAGGTTATGGAAAACTATGCCAACACCACCCTTGCCCTTTTACAGCTGGGGCAGGCCCGGCTGCTGAGCGCCGGGCAAATAGAGGAGCTGCGCGGGCTGAAAACAGTGTGGAACATACACGACGGCGTTTTGCCCGAAGGGGCCAAGCGGCAAACCAACGGCACCGACGTGCTGCAAAGCGGCCCTTCCCTTTTTAAAAACCCCCAATGAAGGAGAATTCGGCATGAATGTTTACCAAAAGCTGCAAAGCTGCTACCAAAGTGTGCGTGCCAAAACCGGCTTTACGCCCAAGGTGGCGCTTATTCTTGGCTCCGGCCTTGGCAATTTTGCCGAGGAAATTCAGGTGGAATACACCCTGCCTTACAGCGAAATAGAGGGCTTTCCGGTTTCCACCGTGCGGGGGCACAAGGGGCGCTTTATCTTCGGCAGCTTGCAGGGGGTGCCGCTGGTGGCCATGCAGGGCCGGGTGCATTATTACGAGGGCTACAACATGCAGGACGTTGTGCTGCCCACCCGCCTTATGGGGCTGCTGGGGGCCAAAGTTCTGTTTTTAACCAACGCCGCCGGCGGGGTGAACAAAAGCTTCAAAAGCGGCGATTTTATGCTGATAGAAGACCAAATTTCCAGCTTTGTGCCCTCGCCCCTCATCGGCGAAAATTTTGAGGAGCTGGGCACCCGCTTCCCCGATATGACCACCATTTACGACAAAGAGCTTCGGCAAATTATTGCCGCCACGGCGCAGCGGCTTGAGGTGCCCCTGCAAAAGGGGGTATACATTCAGCTCAGCGGGCCCCAGTTCGAATCGCCCGCCGAGGTGCGTATATGCGGCCTGTTGGGGGCCGACGCCACCGGCATGAGCACCGC
>JBKEBR010000142.1:0-1826 GCA_047973285.1 Oscillospiraceae bacterium
AAGCCCAAAAAAGAGAAAAAGCCCCACAGCCGCAGGGCAAAGGGCGAAGATGCTGAAGAAGGGGGAGAGGAAGCATGACCTTGGCAGCCAAGCTGGCATTCATATTTTTCAGCATGATTTTGGTAAACAACTACGTTTTTTCAAAATTTTTGGGGTTTATTTATTTTGGTGAAGCTTCCCAAAAGCCGGGCTCTTCGCTGCGCATGGGCCTTGCCATTACCGCCGTTATGGTGGCCGGTACGGCCATTACCTGGCCCCTGTACGCATTTTTGCTACAGCCCTTTGGCCTTGCGTATTTAAACACCCTGGTGTTTGTTATTGTAATTGTGTTGCTGGTACAGCTGGCGTCCTTGCTGCTGCGCCGGTTTGCAGCGCCGCTTTACCAGCGCCTGGGCAACTTTTTTTCTTTAATTATTGCCAACTGTGCGGTGCTGGGCGTGGCCCTGCTGGCGGTGGCCGCCCCCGGCACTGTGGGCGGCAACACCGCCACGGCCTATACCTACCCAGAGGCGCTGGTGTATGCCCTGGGCGCGGGGCTTGGGCTAACGGTGGCCAGCTTGCTGTTTGCCGGCCTGCAGCGCAAGCTGCAAATGGCCCGCCCCCCCAAGGCGTTTCGCGGCATGCCCCTTACCCTTGTGGCGGCAGCCATTGCCAGCCTTTGCTTTATGGGCTTTGGCGGCGTGCTGGAAAGCCTGTTCGGCGTAGCGGCCTGAATGCTGTGCGGGGTGGTTTTGCCGCCCTGCCTTAAAAGGAGTTTGCCATGAGTATGGGTGTGGCGGTTGTAATTGTAACGGTTGTGGCCCTGCTTGGCGCGGGCTTTATGGCGGCGCTTTGCCAGTATGTAAAGCCCGATGGGGCCGCCGCCCCGCTGCCGGAGGGCGAAGCCCTGCAGGCAAAGGCGGGCCGGGCGGCCCCGCCGCCCGAAGACGCCCCCCCGCAGGGCGCCGGGCCCTCTGCCCCTTCGGCAGAGGAATAGGTGCGGCGTACAGCCGCAGGCCCCGCCGGGCGGCCAATGTTGCAAAGCCGTAGAACCTGCTTTGGCGTAAAACGCGCCAAAACAGGTTTTTTTGTTGGCAAAACCACCTGCCCTGCCGGTGGGGGCTTGCTTGCAGCTCCCACCGGGGCGAGCCGACGCACAATTTGCCCCGGCTTGAAGCACTAAGCCGGGGCAAACCGCTGCTTTGGCAGCCGCAGGGCGGGTAATGCGAGTGGCAAAATATTCGGTGTGTCTTTCGCCGCCGGCAACATGCCCTTTAGGGGCGGGGCAGCCCGCCGGTTCAGCTGGTGGGTTTGTTTTGGCTTTGCCAGGCTTTTTACCCTTTATATGAACAAGGTGGCTTTACAAAAAGCGGAACAAAACCAACGCTTGCCGTTTTTATGGCGGCGGGGCTGGCAATGCAAAAGAAACAATTTTTCCCTGCGCCGCCGGGCGGCTGCCGGTACCCAGCGCAGGCTGTTTTGCAAAAAAGCGCGGCCCACAGCAGGGGCAAGGCAATTTTCACTTTGCCCTGCGGCAGGGTTTGCCTGCCGCCCCGCGTGCGCCGGTGCAAGGGAAAAGCAAGGCTGAAAAAATTCGGCTCTTCCAACTTAGTGGTGGATGGCCTTCCAGTGATCTACTTGTAAAGGTCGTTTTTTCTGCCTACTGTGAACAGAACTTTGCCGCGTAAAACTTCAAAATCATACCCGCAGCCCTGGTCCGCGATGAAGCGGATTGCCCGGTTTAGACCTTCCACAAAAGCGTTGGTGTAGGGCGCGTCAAAGTAGTTGAATATTTCACGGCGGGAACGGCGTACCGTGCTGCATATGTAGCGAAATCCCGGTAGCTC
>JBKEBR010000143.1:0-2938 GCA_047973285.1 Oscillospiraceae bacterium
CAGTACCTTGCGACATTCGTATTTTTTTACGCCGCCGCATTTTAAATGAAAGGCAAAGGCAACAGCATTTGGAAGTTTAGGCGGGCCGCTTTAAATTCTTCTCCTTTTTTAGGCAAGAACAAAGTCAAGAGCAGGGCGCTTGCAGCGCCGAGGAAAAAATAAAGATGGCCCATATTAAAAAGCCCTGCCCGCAAAACTTTGCGGGCAGGGCTTTTTGGAAAAAAGGAAAATGTATAGTGGGTTTTAGTTGTCTGTACGGCAGGCGTTAACCAATGTAGTTTACCTTGACGTTTGGCATACCCGGCATTTTGCCGCCCGGCCCACAGCGCCGGTACCACACAGAAGCAAACTCGGCGCCCGGCCCACAAGAACCCGCCGCTACACCGTAAGCAGCCCCGCGTCCAGCACAAACTGCGAGCCGGTGATGTAGCGGGCCTTGCCGCCTGCCAAAAAGGTTACCAGCTCGGCAACATCCTCTGGCTCTACCCAGGGCACCGGCAGCAGGTTGCCCGCCGAGCGCTCGGCAATTTCAATGGGGGTGGCCCCTTCCATGGCGGCCAGGCCGTCGTTCATGGGGGTGTTTACGCCGGTGGGGTGAATGCTCACCACCCGTATGTTAAAGGGGGCAAGCTCAATGGCCCAGGCCTTGGTAAGGCCGGTAAGCCCCCATTTTGAGGCAACATAATGGGAAAGCCTGTTGCCGCCCCGCAGCCCCATTACCGAGGAATTGTTGATAATTACCCCGCTGCCGGCCTTTTTCATGTGGGGGGCCACCCGGCGGGTTACGTTGAAGGGGCCTTTCAGGTTGATGTCAATCATGGCGTTCCACTCGTCGTCGGTCATGGTGTCTATTTCCGCGTAGGCGCAAATGCCCGCGTTGTTGAACAGAATGTCTATTTTGCCAAAGGCGTCAATGGCCTTTTGCACCGCGTCGCTCACGGCGGCATCGTCCCGCACGTCGCCCACCGCCAAAAGCGCCTTTCGGCCCAGGGCCTCAATTTCGGTTTGCAGGCTTTGCAGCTCTTCGCCGGTGCCAAAGTGGTAGGCGGGGTATTCAATTTTTTTGGCAACGTCAAAGGCAACAATGTCGGCGCCCTCTTTGGCCAAAGCCAGGGCGGCGGCGCGGCCCTGGCCGTGGGCGGCCCCGGTAATAAAAGCAACCTTGTTTGCAAGCTGCGGCATGGGTTATTCCTCCTCTTTTTTGGGCAGGTAGTTGTACAAAACCTCGTCCAGCGGTATTTGGGCCACCGTGTTGAACAGGTTGGTGGCGTACATAATGCCCGCAAACGAAATAAGCAGCACAATTTGCTCGTCGGTATAGCGTGCCTTCAGCTCGCTGTAGGTTTTTTCGGGTATGCCGTGGGGGTTGGTGCTGATGGCCCGGCCAAACTCCATCAAAAAGCTTTCCGGCTCGGTAAGCCCGGGGTTTTCGGGGTCGGTGCCGCCGTCAATTAAAATGCGGCGGAAAAAGGTGGAGCAAATAAGGCAGTTGCTGCCGGTGGAAATGGCGTAGCAAAACAGCACAAAGGCGCGCTCGCCGGTAAAGGGCACAATCAAATCCCGCAGGGTGTACCATTCCATGTACGCGTGGAAGGCGGGCACATTGTGCAGCAGGGTGCGCTTCATGTTGGTAATGCGGCAGTTTTTGGCAATTTGGTCGTCGTACTCGCTGCGCACAGCCTGGCTGGCCGTTTCGTATTCGGTAAAGGGCAAAAAGCTCATAATAAAAAACCTCCGTTTGTTGTTTGTGCAGGCGGGGCAGCCCGGCAAGCCCCCCGCGCGCGGGCAAAAAATACCGGCGTAAGGTGGCCCGGCTGCTGCGGGTTTACAATGTATTCAAAGCGCGAATTAGCTGAATATAAAAGGCAATGCCCTTGTAGTAGCTGCCAAGGGGCAGCCGCTCGTTGGCGGCGTGTATGCTTTGCCGCTCTGCGGTGGTAAGGGCAAAGCCGCCAAAGCGGTAAACGTTGCCGCAAATTTCGGAAAAATGCTTCGAGTCGGTTCCGCCGTTCATCACGTAGGGGGCAACCCCGGCCTCTGGGTATACGCTTTGCGCCACGGCGGCAATCAGTTTGAATTCCGGCGTGGAAAAGCCGGAAACCGGCGGCGGCTCCACCCGGTGGGCCACGGTAAATTCCAGCCCTTCGCCGCCCGCGGCCTTTTTCAGCCGCTGCACCGCCGCGTTTACACTGTCGCCCGCGGCAACCCGCACGCTAAAGCCCGCCGTGGCGGTTTTGGGCAGGGTGTTAATGGTGTCGCTGCCCGCAAGCTGGGTAAGGGCGGAGGTGGTGCGCACCATGGCGTTGGTTTCGGGCCCGGCCGCCAGCACCCTTTTAACCAGCGGGGCAAACAGCCACAGGTTGGCAAACACCAGCCGGTACCCAAACGAAGCGTGGGCCGCAAGGGCGGTAAGCATCTCCCGCAGCTCGGGGGGCAGCGCCGCTTTGGCGGGGCGGGTTTCTATGCGGTGCAGCGCCCGCACCAGCCGGGCGGGTGCGTTTTGGGCACAGGGGGTAGAGGAATGCCCCCCGGCGCCGTGGGCCGTTAGCAGCACATCGGCAATGCCCTTTTCGCCCACCCCCACCATGGCAAAGGGCTTTTGCACGCCCAGGGGCAGGTTGCTTACCACAGCGCCGCCCTCGTCCAGCACAAGGCGGGGGGCAATGCCCCTCTCGCGGAACCATTCCACCATTTTGGGGGTGGTGTCGCCGCCGGTTTCCTCGTTGTTGGTGCTGGCAAAGTAAATGTCGCCCTCCGGCGCAAAACCGGCTTGCAGCAGGTGGGTAAAGGCCTCCAGCACGGCGGCCAGAATGCACTTGGTGTCTACCGCGCCCCGGGCCCACACCGCGCCCTCGCGTATTTCGGCGGCAAAGGGCGGGCTGGCCCATTCGCCGCCGCTGGCCGAAACCACGTCGTAGTGGGCCATCAGCACCACGGG
>JBKEBR010000144.1:0-23250 GCA_047973285.1 Oscillospiraceae bacterium
ACGGCTACACCAAGCTGCTGGGCGAAGAATATGTCAAAAACGTTTGCAGCCAGTGGTTTATTTTGCGCACCGCCTGGCTGTATGGGCAAAATGGAAACAACTTTGTAAAAACCATTTTGCGGCTTGCCCGGGAAAACGGCAGCGCCAAGGTGGTAAACGACCAGTTTGGCAACCCCACCAATGCCGAAGACCTTGCCCACCATATTTTAAAGCTTATTCCCACCAAGGAATATGGGTTGTACCACTGCACCAACAACGAGGTGTGCAGCTGGTTCGATTTCGCCTCTGAAATTGTGCGCCTGTGGGGCATTGACGCCACCGTTTCCCCCTGCACCACCGAAGAATTTCCCCGCCCCGCAAAGCGCCCTGCCTATTCGGCACTGGACAATGCCATGCTGCGCGCCACTGTTGGCGACGAGATGCGCCCCTGGAAGCAGGCCATTGCCGCTTACCACCAGCAGATGAAAAGTGCCCTTTAGCCCGGTACCGGCCGCTTTCGGCCCTTAAACACAGCCAACCCCTACATTATTTTGGAGGCTTTTATGAAAACCATTTTGGTAACCGGCGGCGCCGGTTTTATTGGATCCAACTATATTTTGTACATGCTGGCACAGCACCCGGAGCTGTGTATTGTAAACCTGGACAAGCTTACCTACGCCGGCAACCTTGAAAACCTGCGCGAAATTGAGGGCAACGAGCGCCATATTTTTGTACAGGGCGATATTCGCGACACCGCGCTGGTGAGCAAGCTTTTTGAACAATACAACCTGCGCGCCGTGGTAAACTTTGCCGCCGAAAGCCATGTGGACCGCTCTATTGAAAACCCCGGCATTTTTGCCGAAACCAACATTTTGGGCACCCTGAACCTGCTTGGCTGTGCCCGCAAGGCCTGGGAAAAAGAGGGCGCTTACCCGGCCGACGTGAAATTTTTACAGGTATCGACCGACGAAGTGTACGGCTCGCTTGGCGACACCGGCTTTTTCACCGAGGAAACCCCTCTTTGCCCGCACTCTCCCTATTCGGCCAGCAAGGCAAGCGCCGATATGTTTGTAATGGCTTGGCAGGATACCTACGGCCTGCCGGTGAACATTACCCGCTGCTCCAACAACTACGGCCCTTACCAGTTCCCTGAAAAATTAATTCCCTTGATGATTCACAATGCCTGCCACAAAAAAGATTTGCCGGTGTATGGCGACGGCATGAACGTGCGCGACTGGCTGTATGTGGAGGACCACTGCCGCGCCATTGACATGGTGCTGCAAAACGGCAAAAACGGGGAAGTATACAATGTGGGCGGCCACAACGAGCGCACCAACATTACCATTGTAAAGCGGGTAATTGCGCTGGTTCACGACAAGGTGGACCCCACCGTTTCCGAAACCCTGATTCGCTATGTGGAAGACCGCAAGGGCCACGACCGCCGCTATGGCATCGACCCGGAAAAAATACGCCGCGAGCTTGGCTGGCAGCCCACCATTCCCTTTGAAGAGGGCATTGAGCTCACCATCAACTGGTACCTTTCCCATGGCGATTGGCTGGCCGGGGTTACCAGCGGCAGCTATATGGAATACTACGAAAAAATGTACAAAAACAAATAATGGCTTTTGCCGCGGCCCTTATGCACGGCGCCGCGGCAGCATCTGCCACAGGGGGTTTCACCGCCATGCGGGTTGTAATAAAAATTGGCACGTCTACCATTGCCCACTCCACCGGGCAGCTGAATATTCGCCGTGTAGAGCTGCTGTGCAAAACCCTGGCAGACCTTAAAAATGCCGGGCATGAGGTTTTGGTGGTTTCTTCGGGGGCCATTGGCATGGGGGTTGGCAAGCTGCACCTTACCCGCCGCCCCGACGACATTCCCACCCGGCAGGCGGCTGCCGCCGTGGGGCAATGTGAAATGATGTATATTTACGACAGCCTGTTTTCCAAATACAACCATACAGTGGGGCAAATTTTGCTGACCGCCGAGGATATTTACCACGAAACCCGCCAGCAAAACCTGGAGGCCACCCTTTTCCGCCTGTTGGAGCTGGGGGCCATTCCCATTATCAACGAAAACGACAGCGTGGCCACCGCCGAAATTGAGGGCGGGGAAATTGGCGACAACGACACCCTTTCGGCCCACGTGGCCGTATTTGCCAAAGCCGACCTGCTGGTGCTGCTTACCGACATAGACGGCCTGTACACCGCCGACCCCAAAAAGAAAAAGGGCGCGCAGCTTATTCCGGTGGTTACCGATATTACCGGCGAACTTTTGTCTCTTGCCGGGGGGGCGGGCAGCGGGCTTGCCACCGGCGGCATGAAAACCAAGCTGATGGCGGCGCAAATTTTGCAGCAGCACGGCATTGATATGGTAATTACCAACGGGCAATGCCCCGAATGCCTGTACGACATTGTAGAGGGCAGGCAAACCGGCACCCGTTTTTCCTTTTCAAAAGGAGGGCATGTATAATGGGCATTGAAACAATTTTAACGGCGGCAAAGCAGGCGGCCCCTTTGCTGGCGGCCCTTTCTGAGGAGCAGCGCAACAATATTCTGCACGCAATGGCCAAAGCGGTGGTGGAGGCCCGGGCGGATATTTTAAAGGCCAACAGGCAAGACCTTGAAAACGCGCGCGGCCATATTGCCGATGTGATGCTGGACCGCCTTGCCCTTACCGAAGAGCGCATACAGGCCATGGCCGACGGCATTGCCGCCGTTGCCGCCCTGCCCAGCCCCCTTGGCCGGGTGGAGAGCGAAGTTTTTCGCCCCAACGGCCTTTCCATTCGCAAGATACGGGTTCCCATGGGGGTGGTTGCCATTATTTACGAAAGCCGCCCCAACGTAACCACCGACGCCGCCGCCCTGTGCCTGAAGAGCGGCAACGCCTGCATTCTGCGCGGCGGAAGCGACGCCATTTTTACCAACACCGTTATTACAGGGGCGCTGCGCCGTGCACTGGAGCAGGCCGGCGGCCCTGTGGCCGCCGTGCAGCTGGTGGAGGATACCTCCCACGAAACGGCTGCCCGGCTGATGGGCGCCCGCGGCTACGTGGACCTGCTGATTCCCCGCGGCGGCAAAAACCTGATTAACGCCGTGGTGCAGGGCGCAAAGGGGGTGCCGGTTATTGAGACCGGCACCGGCATTTGCCACATTTATGCAGACAAAAGCGCCAACCTTGACATGGCCCTTTCAATTGTGTATAATGCCAAAACCAGCCGCCCCAGCGTTTGCAATTCGGCCGAGGTTTGCCTTGTGCACAGTGAAATTGCCAAAGAATTTTTGCCGCTGCTCAAGCAAAAGCTTGCCCAAAAGCAGGTGGAGCTGCGGCTGGACAAGCGCGCCGCCGCCCTGATAGAGGGCTCCCCTGCGGGCCCTGAAGATTTTGACACCGAATTTTTGGATTATGTGATGGCCATTGGCGTGGTAGACAGCGCCGAAGAGGCCATTGCCCATATCAACCTGCATTCTACCGGGCACAGCGACGCTATTGTAACCGACGACGCCGAAACCGCCCAAAAATTTTTAGCGCAGGTAGACAGCGCCGCGGTATACCACAATGCCTCTACCCGTTTTACCGACGGCGGCGAGTTTGGCCTTGGCTGCGAAATGGGCATTTCCACCCAAAAGCTGGGCGCCCGGGGCCCCATGGGCCTGCAGGAACTGACAAGCTACAAATATGTTGTTCTGGGCAACGGCCAAACCAGAGAATAACGGGCGGCTTGTTTTGCTGAGAAAGGAAAAACAATGGCAGACGAAAGAATTCAACCTAAAACCGATAATGAGGCAGGCCGCCGCAAAAAAGAAGACCAGGCGCGCAAAGCGCGCAGGCGCAGCCGCCAATTAATCGGCGTCGCCCTCAGCATTTTAATACTGGTGGGGGCCTTCAGCATTGTGCGCGCGGGCATTACCGCGGTAAACGGCCTGATGGACAATTCCGCCGAAAAGGAGGAGTTTGCACGCCGCATTTCCCCCATGGTTTGGTTCGATGTTCTGCCCTTTGAATCGGTAGACCAGCTGGATGAAAGCGATTTGAAGCAGGTTGCCATTTGGGGCGTTATGCTGGAACAGGGCAGCAGCATTGAGCGCAACGAGGAAGACCTTGCCATTGTTCCGGTTTTGGAGGTGGACCTGTACGCCTCCCGGCTGTTTGGCCCGAATTTTAAATTCACCGAGCACAGCTCTTTTAAGGTGGCCGCGCAAGATTTGACCTACCAGTTTGACGAGGCCCGCAACGCCTACATTGTGCCCGGCACCGGCCTTGAGCCCGCCTACGACGCCACCGTGGTGGACATTGAGGAGGCCGACGGCATAAAAACCGTTATTGTGGGCTACGTTGCCCTGCGCAGCACCGAGGGCTCTATTGTTACCACCCGCGACTACGACAACCCCGCCCTGTATATGGACTATGTTTTCCAGCGCAACGGCAACGAGTATTACCTGACCGCCCTGCGCCGCAACACCACCTACGTGCCCCCTGTAACCGCCTCGTCCAGCGTGGCCGCGGCTTCTTCCTCGGCCAGCGCAGACGAAACCAGCAGCCTGCCGGAGGAAGACTACGGCACCTCTTCGGCGCCCGCCGAAACCGCGGATTCCGCCGCCGAGAGCGCTTCTTCCCCGGCATAACAGCATTGTTTTTTGCAAAGGCCCGGCAAATGCCGGGCCTTTTTTTGTACAAAAAACAACGGTATTTGTTATACGAAAGGCACGGAAAAGCAAAAAAAATGTGGAAAACAGCGCAGTTTTTCGCCTGCGCAAAATGGTGCTTTTCTGTTTTTACGCCATGTGCGGCGCGGAGTTTTTAGAAACACACCCATAGATGCAAAAAGCCCTCGCTTCGCCGGGAGCTTTTACCTGCCGCCTGCCGTTTTGCACCGCCTGCCCCCCGGCATTCGCCACTTATTGCATTTTTGTATACATTTACCCTGTTTTATTGCATAGTATAGTTGTAAGGCAGTGCACACACCTTTTTCGGAGGATTGCGTATGAAAGTGGACATTCACATTGACGAAAAATACAGCGAGCCAGAAATACTGATTTGCGCCGCCCGCCTTACCCCCGAGCTGGCGCGCCTGGCGGCACAGCTTGCCGAGCCCAGCAGCTTTGGCCTGGTGGGCCATACCGAAACCGGCCTTGTGCTGCTGCCGCCCGGCAAAATTGTGCGGGTTTACAGCGAAGGCGAGCGGGTATTTGCCGTTACCGAAGAGGGCAGGTTTCGGCTTAAAATGCGCCTGTATGAAGCCGAAGAGCAATTGGCGGGGGGGAAAACCATACGCATTTCCGGCAGCGAGCTGGCCAATTTCGACCACGTAAAACGTTTGGATATGAGCCTTGCCGGCACCATTCTGCTGGAATTTTCCAGCGGGGCAACCACCTTTGTTTCCCGGCGGTATGTACCCGTAATTAAGCAGCTTCTGGGCCTGTAGGCCATTTCTTAAAAACCAGGAGGGTATTGTATGAAAAAAAATTATAAACCGTTGTTGTTTGCTGCCACCGGCTTTATAGGGGGCACCTTTATTGCCACCTTAATTACCATTCTTATTTCTTTAACCACCAGCCTTTCGGGGGAAAACCCCTGGCAGTATTTGCCCATGGTGCCGGGCTTTGAGGCAGCCGTTGGCAACCAGCTTGGCGCCTTTGCCTTGCAGTTTTTTCTTTCCGGGCTATTGGGGGCAGGGTTTGCCGCGGCTTCCCTTATTTTTGAAACAGAGCGGTGGAGCTTTGCCTTTCAGTCTTTGCTGCATTTTGTAGTTCTGGCGGGCATTATGCTGCCCATTGCCTGGGTTACCCGCTGGATGGAGCACAGCCTTGGGGGCGTTTTGGGCTACCTGCTTATTTTTGTGGCAATATATTTTGTTATTTGGCTTTGTTACTCGCTGCCCACCCGCCGCAAAATAGAGCGCATGAACCGGGCCCTGAAAGAAAATAACAACAAAGAGAACCGGTAAGCGGTAAAGCAATAGGCGGGCCCTTTAAAAGGGCCCGCCTATTGCTTTACCGCACAGGTAAACCGGGCGCGGTACCCGGGCTTTTTAACAAAAGCAAATTGCCAAAAAGAATTTGCCCGCAAAGGGCTGCAAACAGCCAAAAAAGAACCCTTGTACAAGGCCCGCCCACCGCCGTACAAAACGGGCCAGCAGGGCAGGCGGCCTGTTTCCCGGCTTTTCCCCTACCCTGCGCCGGGGGCAAATTCCTCCGCCGAAAGGGCGGAAATATAATAAACCCGGTAGCGGGAAAGGCCGGTGTTTGCCCCGGCAGGCAGCGGCTCCTCCTCTGCCGGTATTTCTACAATAAATGTATAGCAAGGCAAAATATACCCGGGGTATATTTTTTCGCTGTACGCCAACCCCGCCTGAACCGAACCGGCAGCCACGGGCTTTTCCAGCTGCTGTTCCAATTGGGCCTGTGCTGCTTCCGGGCTTATCAGGGCATAGCTGCCCGCCGGTTGCAGGGAATTGTTTCTTTGCATGGAAATTTCCACCAGGCCCTGCTGCGAAAACAAAAAGGTGAGCCCCGCCGTGCTGCGGTTTAAAACAAGCTCGTCAGCGCCGCCGTCGTACACCCGGTAGCTCCAAACCGCCTCCCCTTTTTCACTGCGTGTCATGGTTAATTGGGCGGTGGGGGCCTGCATGCCCGCCAGCAGCGCCCCGTATTCACCCATAAGCTGCTGCAGGTATTGGCGGTGCTCTGTAAAGCCGGCGCCGGTGGCCGGGGCCTGCCCCGAAGTGGGAACGATGGCGGGGGAGTACCGAATGGCAATACTCTCATCGGCGGCGGCCGTTACCGTAAGCCCTTCACAAACGGCCGTAACACCGCCGTCTGCGTATTCCCAGCTGGCGGGCGCGGCGCCAAGGGCGGCCGCCTGCTCTTCCGCAAGGGCTTGCAGGGCCTGCCGGGTTGGCTGCGCGCCGCCCTGTCGGTATACCTCCAGCACGGTGGGCTGGGCGGCCGCCTTTATATACGGCAGCTCTTCGCTGTATTCCGAAAGGGAAAATGCATAGAATTCTTCATAGGCTGCCGCACTTATGCCGCGCTGCCCAGGGCCGAGCAAGGAGGGCAGGCTTTGGGCTTGCCCCCCGGCTTCGGGCTGCGCCTCCTGCGCAGGGCGGGCAAAATAAGAGGAGGAAAAACCGCTTGCCGCAAACCCCTCGCTACCCATGGCAAGCCTGGGCGCCATATCGCCCACGGCGGCCTCTGCCGGGGCGGAAGCAGTGGCAGGCGCCGCAAAAAAGGTCGCCCGCAATGCGGCAGCGCCGCCTGCCAGCACAAAAAGGGCAGCGGCGGCCAGGGCCAACCGGCGCAGCGGAAATTTTTTGGGGGCAGGTATGGGTTTTTGCTGCTGCCCGGCTGTAGCTGCTTCAGCCAGTAGCCGTGCCTTCACATCCGCCTTCATTTTTTCAGAAGCGGATATGCCCTCCACTTCGCTGCGGTATTTTTCAAGATTATTGATCATTCCACCCTCCTTCCAGAAGGCTTTTGAGCTTGCCACGCGCCCTGTACAAACGGCTTTCAACGGTGGCCTGCGGCATTTTCATCATTTTGGCAATTTCCGGGGTGGAATACCCCTCGTAATAATACAGGTAAATAATATCCCGGTATTTTTCGGGCAGCTTTTTTACCACACTCAGTATTTCAAAGCCCTCTTCCCGGCCCGTGGCTGCATGGCCATCCTCCAGCCCGGTGGTTTTCCGGTTCCAGGCCGAGCGCACGGTGTCGTGGCACTGGTTGATGGTAACCCGTATAAGCCAGGCCTTTTCGTGGTTTGTGTCGGCAAAAGCGGGGGCGGCATTCAAAAGCTTGAGAAATACGGTTTGAACCGCATCTTCGGCGTCGCCGGTGTTTTGCGTATGGTGCATTGCGATACGCAGCAGGGTATCGCTGTAGGTGTCTACAATTCGCTCTATCTCCTGCTGGGTATACGCCTGTGGGGACGGCATGCTGATGCCTCCTCTCTTTTACAACACGTTTTAAACGGCCCAAAATATTGCACAAGCAAACAAAAATACTGTTTTACCAGGGCCGCCAGCTTTACGGGGCGGCCTGTATTTTCTATAAAATTGCCTCAATTGCGGCGGCCACGCCGTCTTGCTCGCAAGGTAAGGTAATGGTGTCGGCCACCGCCTTAACCTCAGCCGTGGCGTTGCCCATGGCCACGCCGTACCCAACCGCTTTCAGCATTTCAATGTCGTTGCTGCTGTCGCCAATGGCCATAACCTGGTCTTTGCGTATGCCAAGCTTTTCGGCCAGCATCAAAAGCCCGCGGCCCTTGTTGGCGGTGGGGGTGTTTACCTCCAGCCCGTTTGCAATGCCGGAGGAAACATAGTTGTCGCTTCGCTGGGCAAGCCTGCCCCTGGCGTGTTCCAGGTCTGCCCACTGGTGGAACATGAGGGTGAATTTTTCAACCGGCTTGTTGCTTTCGCGAATCAGCTGCTCCATATCCGGCACAAAAACACGGGTGGCCTTTATGTACTCCACCAGCTCGGGAAGAATAATGCTGCCCTCCATTTCCTCCACATGCCGGTCGTAGCCTTTTCCATCAATGTAAATGCCCATAAGCGCATGGTAGGAGGACAAAATATCGTACAGCTCCAAGGCCGTTTGCTTTTCAAAGCAATCGCTGTATATTTCCTGCATCGGGGGCAGGTTGTAAATTTTGGCGCCGTTGGAGGTAAGGGCATATTCAATTCCCTGAATGTCCAAAACAGGCTGGGGCAGCCCGCCGTACTGCCGCCCTGTTGCGGGCAGCACCACAATGCCCTGCCGAAGGGCGGTTTCAATGGCCTGCTTTACCCGCGGGGTAATGGTGGTATGGCCAACAAGGGTGGTTCCATCCAGGTCCAGCCCTATCATTTTAATGTCTTTTTTCATTCGCTGTTTTCTTCCGTTTCTGGTTTTCTGTTTTTGTTTGCCTTTTTCTGCCGCCCCTTTGCCGCAGGGCAAAAGGGCGGCGCACACTTTATAAACCCGGCCCTATAAAAGCGCCGGGTTGTACACCGCCCGGCTGCCGCCCACAAATTTGGGGCGGGTGCGGGCCGCCGTTGCCGCCGCGGCCCCAATGGTTCTGTTTTGCAGCCGCAGGGGCACGGCCACCTCCCGCAGGTGCATGCCAATGAGCGTGCCGCCCACATCAAGGCCGGCTGCCGCCTGGCCCCGCAGGCTCTCGGCCAAGGCGGGCCGGCGAAAAAGCTGCCAGGCACATGTGGCCGCGCTGCCGCCGGCCTTGGGCTGGGGCAGGGCGTTTACCTCGGTAAGGCCGTATTTTTGCAGGGCGTCCCGCTCTACCACCAGCGCCCGGTTTAAATGCTCGCAGCACTGCACCGCAAGGTACACCCCCGCTTTGTGCAGCAACGGCAGCATGCCCCCCAAAAGCTGCTCGGCAACCTGCGGGCTGCTGGCCGTGCCAAGGGTTTGGCCCAGCACCTCGCTGGTAGAGCAGCCCAGCACCAGCAAGCCGCCCCGCTCTATGTTGGCCGCCAGCAGCAGCTCTTGCAGGGCGGCGGCAGCCTGTTGTTGTATTTCTGTTGGCATAGGGTTTTCTCCTTTTACAGCCTCACAAATACTGCGCCGCACCCGGCAAAAAACCAAGGCGGCGCAGCGTTGCATTGTTACCAGTTGTTTACGGCGTGCTCGGCAAAGCCGGTTATGTTCTCTACCGCAAGGCGGGTTCCGTCGTTCAGCACCGCATACCCGGAAAAGGTGCCGAACATTTGGTGGGTGTTGTTGTCTACCCACAGCAGCTTGGTGGTGGTTTCCCTGTCGTAGCAGGGGGCAAGGGTGATGTCCAGCCTGCCCTCTTCATCGGCCAGCCGCCACGGGGCGCTGTACTGGCTGCCCAAAGAAAAGCTTACCCTGCCCAGCTTGTGAATTTCTCCCTTGTAAAAAAGGCAGTTTTCGGTGGCGTTCGAGGTGTCGCCAAAGCCGCAGCCCAGGTTAAAGCCAAATACCTCGCCGTTCAGGCGGCCCGCCGCATTGCTCCAGTACCACTCGTTGTGGAAGGGCCACACCCCGCGGCCCCAGTCTAACAGGCCCCAGGCGTTTTCGCCAAAGGTATATTCTGTTCCGTTTACCACGGCGCGCCCGCTTGCCTGCATGCAGTTGAGCTTGTAGTTGTAATAAAATGCCTCGGGGTACTCTGTAAACGGAATGTTGACCACCAACGCGTTGGGGTTTTGGCGAACAAGGCTTACCTCTGCCTCAAACCCTTCGCAGCGGCAGTACAAAAAGTGGTTGCCGCCCTGCCTTTTTATGCGCATGTGCATGCCTTTTTTGTTGTATTCCAGCACGCCGTCCTGCTCGGGAGATTCCTCTAACCGCAGGCTACCGAAGGGAAGGGCAAGAAGGATGTCCTTGGTGAAAATTTTTTCGCCCTTTTGAAAATCGAACAGGGTAACACCCACCTGCCCCGCATAGCTGGCATGCCCAAAGGTAACTTGCAGGGCCTTTGTGTCGTCTGATACCTGGTACCAGTCCCACTCTTTAATGCGGTAAAAAGGGGCGGCAATGGCCTTTCGGCTGTAGGCAAGAAGGGCGGACGAACCCCAGCCGGGAACGGGGTGCCCTTTTTCATTTAAAACCCGCCCGGGCTGTGTAAAGCGGTTTTCCATTGGTTTTACCTTCCTTTCGCAATTTTCCCTTTGTGAATATTGTACCGCATGCCTACGCCCCACGCAAGCCTGCGCAGGGCTTAAAACAGAAAGCTTTTGCAGGGTTCACTACTTTTGGGCACGCGGGCCATTTTTCCCGCCGCCATTTTATGCTATAATATTTAAAAAGAAGGTTGCCGACAGGCCACTTGTGTAAAATTTTTAATTTACCCATACGCCAGCGCAAAAAAAGAAGCCTTTTTGCGCTGTTTTCTACCATAAACGTACAAGCAAGGAGGCTGCCATGAGCATTGCCGATACCCTGTTCACAAAAAATTGCCGCGATATTTTGGCCAACGGCTTTTGGGACACCGAAAGCGAGGTGCGCCCCCGCTGGGAGGATGGCACCCCCGCCCACACCGTAAAGCTGTTTGGGCTTGTAAACCGGTACAACCTGGCCGAGGAATTCCCGATTTTAACCATCCGCAAAACCGCCTTTAAATCTTCCATTGACGAGTTGTTGTGGATATGGCAGAAAAAATCGAACAATGTGAAGGATTTGAGCAGCCACATTTGGGACGCCTGGGCGGACGACGCCGGCAGCATTGGAAAGGCGTACGGCTACCAGCTGGGCGTAAAGCACCAGTACAAGGAAGGCATGTTCGACCAGGTAGACCGCATTTTGTACGATTTAAAGCACAACCCGGCCTCGCGCCGCATTCTTTCCAACATATACACCTTTGCCGATTTGCACGAGATGAAGCTGTACCCCTGCGCCTACAGCGTAACCTTTAACGTAAGCGGCAAAAAGCTGAACGCCATTTTAAACCAGCGCTCGCAGGACATGCTGGTGGCCAACAACTGGAACGTTTGCCAATACGCCGTTTTGGTGCACATGATGGCCCAGGTGAGCGGCCTTGAGGCGGGTGAACTGGTGCACGTAATTGCCGACGCCCATATTTACGACCGGCATATTCCACTGGTGGAAGAGGTGCTGGCAAATGCCCCCGCCCCTGCCCCCGCCTTTTGGATGGACCCCGCCGTTACCGACTTTTACAAATTCACCAAAGACAGCTTCCGGCTGGAAAATTATACGGCCCACACCTTGCTTCAAAAAATACCAGTGGCAGAATAGGCCGCCCGGGCGGCCCTGCGCGCCGAAAGAAGATGCCCGCATGATTGCAATTGTAAACGCAGACCAAAACTGGGGAATTGGGAAAAACGGTGATTTGTTGTTCCCAATTCCCGAGGATATGCGGTTTTTCAGGGAAACCACCCTTGGCAAAACCGTAATTATGGGCAGCCGCACCCTTCTCTCTTTTCCGGGCGGGCAGCCGCTGAAAAACCGCAGCAACATTGTGCTGAGCCGAAAGGCCCCCCACACCCCCGGCGTTACCGTATGCGGCAGCCTTGCCGCGCTGCAAAAGGCGCTGGCGGGGCTTGCCCCCGACGAGGTGTATGTAATAGGCGGGGAAAGCGTTTACCGGCTGCTGCTGCCCTATTGCAGCACCGCCCTGGTTACCCGGGTGCAAAAACAAGGGGAGGCGGACACCTTTTTCCCGAATTTGGACCGGCTTGAGGGCTGGCGGCTGGCCGGGCAATCGGCCCCGCAGCAGCACCAGGGCATTGCCTACACCTTTTGTACCTACAACAACACCAATGTGCAGCCGCTGCACTTTACCGGGGAGGAACAGGGCAGATGATATTGGCCATTGACGTTGGAAACAGCAACATTGTATTGGGCTGCTATACCGGCAACACCATTTGCTTTATAACCCGCATTGCCACCAACCTTCACCTGGAGGCAGACCAGTACGCCGTAGAGCTGAAGGGCATACTGGATTTATACAATGTGGCCGGCAATGCCATCGAAGGGGCGGTTATTTCTTCGGTGGTGCCGGGGGTAACCCCCATGCTGGTGCGGGCCCTTACCCATTTTACAGCGAAGGAACCGCTGGTGCTTTCGCTGGCAAATGCGGGCGGCATGGAAATTGCCATAGAAAACCCGCCGGAGCTTGGAACCGACATTCTGGCAAGCGCCATAGCGGTGCGGCAAAACTTTGCCCTGCCCGCGGTGATTATTGACATGGGCACTGCCACCAAGCTTACCGCGCTGGACCAAACCGGCGCGCTGCGGGGGGTAGCCATTGCCCCCGGGCTGTTTGTTTCACTGGAGGCCCTTGTGGGCCGCGCCAGCCTGCTGCGCAGCATTCCTTTGGTGGCGCCCCAAAGCCCCATTGGCCGCAACACCAACGAAAGCATGCAAAGCGGCCTTGTGCTGGGGGCTGCCTCTATGCTGGACGGTTTGATTGACCGCTTTGAAAAACAGCTTGGCGGCAAAATTAAAACCCTGATTGCAACCGGCGGGGCCGCGCCGCTTATTAGTCCCCACTGCTTGCACAGCATTCAATTCAGCGAAACACTGCTGCTGGACGGCCTTTATATTGCCTATCGGCAGGCAACCCTCTAACAAGCGCCACTTTCGGTTTTGGAAACCTGTTTTGTGGCGTTTTCACCCTATAAGGAGCGCTGCTTGTTATGTTTGAAACCACCGTTTTTAAAGCCCTTGCCGAAAATATGGAGGAAGGCGCGTACCTGGTAGACCGGGAGCGCACCTTTTTAATGTGGAACCTTGGCGCCGAGAAGATAAGCGGCTATACCGCCGAGGAAATGCTGGGCCGCCACTGCCAGGACGACCTTTTGAACCATGTGGACGAGTGCGGCACCCCGCTTTGCAACATGAGCTGCCCCCTGTATAAAACCATGGCCGACGGCGAGCAGCGCCACGCCGAGGTGCTGCTGCGCCACAAAAACGGGCACCGAATTCCCGTGGCAATTAAGGCCATCCCTATTTTTGAGGGCGGTGAAATTGTGGCCGCCCTGGAAATTTTTTCCCCGCTTTCGGGCAAGCAGTACGACGACCGGATTATTGAGGCGCTCTCCCTGCAGGCCACCACCGATGTGCTTACCGGCCTGCCAAACCGCCTGTTTATGGAAAATTATCTGGATTATAAATTGCAGGAATACGCCCGTTTTGGAAACAGCTTTTGCGTTATTTTTATTGATGTGGATAATTTTGCCCATTTTAACAACACCTATGGCCACGCCCTGGGCGACGAGGTATTGAAAAATATTTCTGAAAGTATGCGGCAAAACCTGCGCCGTACCGACCGCACCGGCAGCTGGGGCGGCGAGGAGTTTTTGGCTGTTGCCAATGTTGCCCCCGGCGAAAGGCCGGAGATGATTGCCAGCAAAATTTTTGAGCTTATTTGCTCGGCCCGCATTGTGCACAACGGCGTTTCCCTTTCGGTAACCGTTTCCATGGGGGTTACCTCGGTACAGCCCGGCGACACCCGGGACAGCATTGTGGCCCGGGCCGATTCTTTTATGTACTACAGCAAAACCAGCGGCAAAGACTGCATTTGCGTGGAGGGCGCCTGCTACCACCCTTCTTAAAAAATGGTTTGCACGCAAAAAAAGGGGCGGGGCAAGCCGGCCCCGTTTGCAATGCCTTTTTCGGCGTTCGGCCTTTTTAGCCCCGCCCGCCGGGGCCTGCCGGGCGCCACGCTTTTTTACGCGTGCCTTGCCCCGCTTTTCGGCGGCTTTCAGGCTATACCACCAAAGCCCCCGGGCCTTTCTTTCCAACAGGGAAAGAGCGCCCGGGGGCTTTCTTCATGGATTCTGTTCTTACAGCGCAAGGCCCGCGTACAGCTCCCGCAGGGTGGCGCAGGAGGCGCGGAACTGGGCAAGCTCCTCGGGGGTAAGGTTCATAGACAAAACCCGCTGTACCCCATTGCGGTTTACAATGCAAGGCGCGCCCGCATACACGCCGCTTTCGCCATACTCGCCCCGCAGCATGGCCGAAACCGTGAGCACACTGTTTTCGTTGCCGAAAATGGCCCGGGTAATGCGCACCATTGCCATGCCAATGCCGTAATAGGTGGCTTTTTTCGCCTGAATAATTTTTTCCGCCGCAGTGCGCACCTCTTCCTCTATCTGCACAAGGGCGGCTTTGCAGCCATCGCCGCCCGCTTCCTCACAAAAGGCCTGCACCGGCTTTGTGGCAATCATGGCCTGGCTCCAGGGCACAAATTCGGAATCGCCGTGCTCGCCCATTACATAGGCATGCACATTGCGGGGGTCAACCTCGAACTGGTCGCCCAGCAAATAGCGGAGGCGGGCCGTGTCCAGCGCCGTGCCGGTGCCCACCACCCGCCGGGGGTTAAAACCGGAAAGGGCGCAGGTAATGTGGGTCATAATATCCACCGGGTTGGTGGCCACCAAAAAAATGCCGTTAAACCCGCCTTCCGTAATGGGGTTAATAATGGAGCGGAACACCTCGAGGTTGCGGCCAAGCAGCTGGGGGCGGGTTTCGCCCGGCCTTTGGGCCACACCGGCGCAAATGGCAACAATGTCGGCGTTGCCGCAGTCTTTATATTCTCCGGCGCTTATTTTCATGTGGCTGCCGGAAAAGGCAAGCCCGTGGTTCAGGTCCATCGCTTCGCCTTCGGCCTTTTTTCTGTCCACATCAATTAAAACCAGCTCATCGCAGGCATTTTGGTTCAACATGGCATAGGCGTAGCTCATACCCACCATACCGGTGCCCACCAGTACCACCTTGCGGCTGTCTTTTATCAGCATTCGTCATCCCTCCTGGCATGCGGAATTGTTTGGTTGCTTGTTTGCATAGCGCAAATACGGCGCTATGACACCTGTAAGTATACCACAACCCCTTTGCTTTTACAGCGCTTTTACACCCGCCCGCTTTAAAAGTTGGCGGTGGGCCCTCCAGTTTAAAGTTTCAGGCTTTTCCCAAAAATACCGCACTGCCACTCTTTTTATGCCATTATTTTATTAAAAGGGGTTGTGCCGGCCAATAAAAATACCCGGCGCCCCGCCTTTTTCAGGCGGGCACCGGGTTTGGCGGCTGTAACAACCCACCCACACCCGCCGTGCGGCCAAAAAGGCTAGGCCGGTACGGCTGCGCAGGCGTCCAGCAGCTCGTTCATTGTTTTTTTGCCAAACAGCGGCGCTCCATCGTTAAAAACAACCGCGGGCACGCTCATAATTTGGTGGCGGTTTCTAAATTCCGGGAACTTGGATACATCAATAATATCCAGCCGGACATTTTTATTGTGCAGCGCAATTTGCTGCATGGCCTGCACAACATCCGGGCACATGGTACAGCTTAGCGACATGCCCACCTGCACCTTCAGCGGCGCAAGCGCCTGAATGCGCTCTTTTGCCTCTTGCGCAAGCGCCTGGCCGGGCCCCGCCACATTGTACATGGCCAGCAAAAACGAATCGAACTCGTGGCCGGAGGGCACGGCGTGGTAATGGATGCCGCTGTCGGCGCCGTCGGCGCCGAGCAATGCAATAACCGGCAGCAGGCCGCCGCCAAGGGTTTGCTGCAGCGCGGGGTTTTCCCCCTCTTTATACACTGCAAGGCTCACCTTGGGCGAGAGGGCCGCCAAATCGGACACAAAGGTTTCCATTTCCGCCGAAAGCTCGTCTCCTGGCTTGCCAATGGAAACAAGGGTAAGCGGGTTTTCAAACTTTTCCATAAAGGGCACAAGCTGGGCGGCCAAATCTTTATCAATAAAGCTGGCGGTGGCAACCTTGCTCTCCTTCTTTTCCTGCCGGGCCAAGACCTCCATGCCGTGCTTCTGCTTTTGCTCTGCTATAAACTTTTCGGCATTGGTAGAGGCAATGGCACCGTCGGCAACGGCGGTAACCAGCTGGCGCAGCTCTTTGGGGCGAATGTCCCCGGCGGCATACACCCCCTCCACGCTGGTTTGCAGGTGCTCGTCGGTGGGGATATACCCGTTTTCCTGCAGGGCCAGCTGCCCCTTAAACAAACCGCTTTGGGGCTGGTAGCCCGCAAACACAAATACGCCAAAGGTGGCGCCCGCCTGTTCGGGCTGGTACTGCCATTCCTCGCCGGTTTGGTTGTTTACAAACACCGCCTTGCGGGGTACCGTGTCTCCGGTAAGGCTTTTAATTTCGGTATCAAACTTTACGGTGATGCCGGGGGTGGCCAGCACCTTTTCACAAATGGTTCTGGAACAGGTAAAGTCGCTTTCGCGCACAATTACATACACCTGCCTGGCATACCGGGTTAAAAAAATAGCCTCTTCGGCCGCGGCAAACCCGCCGCCAAGCACAAATACATCCATGCCGGTAAAAAATTCACCATCGCAGGTGGCGCAGTAACCAACCCCGTGCCCCCGAAACTGGCTTTCCCCTTCAAAGCCTATGGTGCGGGGCTTGGCGCCGGTTGCCACCACCACGGCCACCGCCTCAAAGGTGCCCTCTGCGGTTACCACCTTTTTCCAAGGGCCGCTGAAATCTACCTGCTGCACCTTGGCCTGTAAAAGCTCGGCCCCAAAGCTTTGCGCCTGCTTGAGCATGGTGGCGGAAAGCTCCGGCCCGGAAATGCTGGCAACACCGGGGTAGTTTACCACTTCCGAGGTAATTCGTATCTGCCCGCCAGACTCGGCCGCGTCGATAATAAGGGTTTTCAGCTTTGCGCGCCCCGCATAAATACCCGCTGAAACCCCCGCCGGCCCGGCGCCCAGAATAATAAGATCGTAACGGTTTTGCATAGTTAAATTTTACCTACAAGGCCAAAGCTGGGCTTTAAGGTTTCCTCGCCCGGCTTCCATTTTGCGGGGCATACCTGGTCGCCGTGTTCCGCCACAAACTGGGCGGCCTGTACCTTGCGCAAAAGCTCTTCGGAATTGCGGCCAATGCCCATGTCGTGCACTTCGTAGGCAACAATTTGGCCTTCGGGGTTCAGTACAAAGCTGCCGCGCAGGGCCTGCCAGTCGGCTTCTACCAGCACATCAAATTCTTTTGCCAGTATGCCGGCGGGGTCGGCCAGCATGGGGTAGGCAATTTTTTTAATGGTGTCGGAGGTATCGTGCCAGGCCTTGTGCACAAAGTGGGAGTCGGTGGAGACCGAATAAATTTCGCAGCCAATTTTCTTGAATTCTTCGTAATGGTCCTGCAAATCGCCCAGCTCGGTGGGGCATACAAAGGTGAAATCGGCCGGGTAGAACACCACCGCAGACCAATGGCCCTTAAAATCTTTTTCCGTTACTTCAATAAAATTTTCGTTTTGGTAAGCCTGTACCTTAAAAGGGGCAATTTCTTTTTTAATGAGAGACATGTTTCATCTTCCTTTCTTAATTAAACAGGTTTTACCCCGCCGGGCATTTAAGCCGCTGTTTTATAAACCGGCCGCCGTACCCGGGTGTGGGTTAGCATCTGCTTATTATTATACACCATAGCAGTATAGTTTCAAGTACTTTTTGATACTTTGTACTAATAATTTTATTTTTTTGCAAAACAGGGCGACAAACCTTTTCCCGAACGGCACAGCCCCCATGGCAGCCCGCCAATACTTTTCAAGGGAAAAAGGCAGAACTGCATAGGCCCTGCCCCGGCGCAGCCACCATTTTATGCCCGCACAAAAAATGCGCAGGGTGCATACCCTGCGCATTTTTTTATTCTGTTTTTGTGCCGGGCAGGGGTTTATCCTCCGGCTTAAAAGCCCACAGCCGCTGCCCAAGGTAATTGAGCAGGGTAAACACCACCTGAATGCCCACAATGCGAATGAAGGAATACAGCATGGGCTGAATGCCCGGAAACCAGTTTTCCTTCATCCAGGGCACCAGCAGCTGGTTTAAAAAGAACGAGAGGTGAAAACATACCGCAATAATAAGCGCAAAGCGCAGAATGCTTTTGCCAAGGGGCGCCTTGCTTGCAAAGCTGTATTTGCGGTTAAAATAGAAGCTGGGCACGCTGAGCACCGCAAAGGGAATGGCCATGGAGAAATACAGGCCCAGCGTTCCGCCTGTAAACACATAGTTGTTGAGCAAAAAGCTGAACAGCATGGAAAGCACCGTATTGGCGCCACCTATAATTAAAAAAAACAAAAGGCTTTTGTCCCAAAAAAACGAGAACAGCTTTTTCACCAGCTTCATTACAGCACCCGCACCGTTTCCATTACAACAGGCTCAAGGGGCCTGTCGTTGCCGTCGGTGGCTGCCTTGGCAATGGCGTCCAGCACATCAAGGCCCTCCACCACCTTGCCGAAGGCCGCGTAGCTGCCGTCGAGGTGGGGCGCGTCGGCATGCACAATAAAGAATTGGCTGCCTGCGGAGTTGGGGTTGCCCGAGCGGGCCATGCTGATGACGCCGCGGGTATGCTTCAACGGGTTGTTCCAGCCGTTGGCCGCAAATTCGCCCTTTACACGGGTGTCGGGGCCGCCCATGCCGGTGCCGTCGGGGTCGCCGCCCTGCACCATAAAGCCGGGAATAATGCGGTGGAAAATAAGGCCGTCGTAAAAGCCCTCGCCCGCAAGCTTTTCAAAGTTGGCCACGGTAAGGGGGGCCGCTTTTTCGTCGAGTTCAAGGCGGATAACGCCGCCGTTTTGCATGGTAATTTCGATCATAACAACAATTCTCCTTTAAAAGGTATTCGTGTTTTGCAGGTTTTATTATACCACGCCCCGCCGCAAAAATACACCGCGGCGGCAGGGCGGCCAAAGCGGCCGCTTACAAAAGCCACAGGCGGGCGCAATGCGCCCGCCTGTGCGGAAGTTTTACAAGCCCTATTCGCCGAACAAGCGGTTGGCAAACACCTGCCCCTGGTCGTCGGCAAACACCAGAATATGGTCTCCCTGCTGAATTTGGGTTTCCCCCCGGGGCAAAAGAATTTCATCGCCCCGGTGAATGGCAATCAGCAAAACTTCGCCGGAAAGGGAAAGGTCTTTTACCGCCTTGCCCGCAGCGGGGGAAGAAGCGGCCACCGTTACCTGTATAATGGAATAATCGCCCTTGTTCAACTTGAGCAGGGTAATCATGTTTTTAAAATCTATTTCATCCACCACAAGGCGGGCCAGTATGTTGGCCTGGTTGAACTTTACGTCTACCCCCATGCCGGCGTTGAACAGCCATTCGTTTTTGGGGTTGTTCACCCGGGCAATTACCCGGGGCACGCCAAACTCGTATTTGGCAATGGTGCTGGCCACCAGGTTTATTTCGTCGGCGCCGGTTACCGCCACCACCACATCGGCTTTTTCAATGCCCGCCTGCTCCATTGTGGCGGGGTCGGTGCCGCCGCCAATAATCAGGGTTTCCAAAGGCAGTTCATTTTTAAGCTTGTTAAAAACACTTTCACGGGGTTCTATAATTCTTACGTGGCAATTGCTCTCCAAAAGCAGCCCTGCTATATAAGAACCAACCTGCCCGCCGCCAATAATAATTGCATTCATAAAAAGGGTTCCGCCTTTCTGTTATTGTAAGCCAATTTGCTTTTTAAACGAGGCAAGAGAACTGGACGCAACGGCGACGAACAAAACATCATCTTTTTGTAAAATGGTACCATCGGTGGGCAGGGTGGTTTTGTTGCTGCGCCGCAGGGCAACCACCTGCGCCTCGCCCGGGCGGCCAATTTCGCGAATGCTGCGGCCCACCAGCAACAGCGGGGTTTCAATGCGGATGATTTCCACACCGCCGCTGCCAAACTGGAACACGCTGTCTACGGGGTTGTAGCTGAGCAGCTCGCTTACATACTCGATACCCCAGGCCGTGGTGGAAATAGTTTGCACCCCAAGGGTGTTGTAAATAACCGCCTTGCGCGAGTCGTACAGGCGCGCAATGGCGCGTGGCACTTTGTAAATGTTGCGGGAAATGCGGGCAATCAGCGCGTTGGTTTCATCCATATCGGTACAGGCCACAACGGCGTCGGCCCGGTCTATCTGCGCGCTTTCCAGCACTTTTTTGTCGAAGCCGATCCCTACCAGGGTTTTTCCCTTAAAGGTGGGGGGAAGCTGCTCCAGCATGTGGGGCTCCTTGTCTATTACGGTTATGGTGTTGCCCTTTTTGTCCAGCGCCTGCGCCAGGCCAAGGCCCAGCCTTCCACAGCCTACAATAATAACCCTCATAATTTTCACCCCTGTTGTTTTTTTGTTGCTTTTTTGCGTACCAAAAATTTTCTGAATTCTTCAATGAGGAAGATGGGAATGGGAATAACGGCAAGCAGCAGCCAATCGGTTACGCCAATGGGGGCCGTATTGAAAATGTTTTGCAGGAAGGGCACATAAATAAGCGCGCAAAGCAGCACAATTTCAAACGCAATGCCAAACAAAACCCGCTTGTTGCCCAAAATGCCAATTTTAAACACCGACTGGCTTTCGGTGCGGCAGTTGAGCGCCGCGCCAATTTGGCAGAACACAATGGCGGCCAGCGTCATGGTGGTGGCCTGGCGGTAAATGGCGCCGTCGGCCGCAAGCGGAACAGACGGCCAGCCGTTGAGCAGGTTTACAAAGAAATAGGCAAACATGGAAATAACAGAGGCCATCAGCCCGTACCAGAAAAAGGCCTTTATAACAAGCTTTTTGTTGAGCAGCGGCTCTTTTTTGCTGCGGGGCGGGCGGCTCATAATACCCTCTTCGGGCAGTTCGGTGCCAAGGCCAAGGGCGGGCAGCATATCGGTGCCAAGGTCTATGGCCAAAATTTGCATAACCGTAAGGGGCAGCGGAATGCCCCCGCGGGAGAACAAAAAGGCGGCGGAGGGAACCGCTTCGGCCATGTTGCTGTTTAAAATATACAAAAGGAATTTTTGAATGTTGTTGTACACCGCGCGCCCTTCCTCCACCGCTTTTACAATAGAGGCAAAGTTGTCGTCGGTTAAAATCATGTCGGCGGCTTCCTTGGCAACGTCGGTGCCGGTAATGCCCATGGCCACGCCAATATCGGCCTTTTTAAGGGCGGGCGAATCGTTTACGCCGTCGCCGGTTACCGCCACCACATTGCCCATTTCCTGTAAATTGCACACCACCCGGTATTTCTGTTCGGGGGCAACGCGGGCAAAAATAACCTCGTCGGAGAGGGCCTCTTTCAGCGCCTCGTCGCTTAAGTTTTCCAGCTCAAGGCCGGTTACAATGCGGGGGTGCGCCCCCTTGACAATGCCAATGCGCTTGGCAATGCTTTCGGCGGTGAGCCCGTAGTCGCCGGTAATCATAATAATGCGGATGCTGGCTTCGTGGCACTTTTCCACCGCGGCCGCCACTTCGGGGCGGGGCGGGTCGGCCATTACCACAAGGCCGATAAAGGTGAGGTCCTGCTCAACCAGCTCGGGGGTGTAGGCGCTCATTTCGGCCGGCAGGCCGGTTTCTTTGGTAATGGTGCGGCAGGCCACCGCCAGCACCCGCAGGCCGTTGCGCGCGTATTGGTCGTTGGCCTGCATAATGGCGGTGCGCTGGCTTTGCGCAATGGGGGCGCTCTGGCCGTTTTGCTGAATTTGGGTGCAAAGCTCCAGCACCTCTTTGGGCGCGCCTTTTACAAAGGCCATGCGCGCCGCGCCGCGCCCGCCCGGCAGCTGGTGAATGGTGGTCATGCGTTTGCGCCGCGAGTCGAACGGAAGCTCCCGCAGGCGGGGGAATTCCTCCTCTTTGCCGGCGGGCACAACCCCTGCCTTTTGGGCCGCCACGCCAAGGCAGGCCTCGGTGGGGTCGCCCAGCACGGTATAGTGCACATTCTCTTCATTGGGGGGCAAAATGCGGGCATTGCTGCACAGCGCCGCGGCGGTGAGCAAATCGTTCAAATCTTTGTTGGTTTTGGCGGTTACCTGTTTGCCGCCAGCCAGCACCTTCCCCTCGGGGGCATAGCCAAGGCCGGTTACCTCCAACTCCTGCCCGGGCAGCCACAGGTTGCTTACCGTCATTTCATTCTGGGTAAGGGTACCGGTTTTGTCGGAGCAGATAACCGAGGTGGAGCCGAGCGTTTCCACCGCCGAAAGTTTTTTTACAAGGGCATTTTCCCTGGCCATACGCTGTACCGCCATGGCCAGCGAAAGGGTAACCGTGGGCAGCAGACCTTCGGGTATAAAGGCCACCACCATGCCAAGGGCAAAAATGAAGGACTGGGGCACCGGGTCTTTCACAAAAAACACCGCCGCCAAAAAGAAAAACAAGCCAATGCCAATGGCAATTAACGAAATTTGTTTGGTAAGCCTGTCCAGCTCTTTTTGCAGGGGGGCTTTTTACCTCGCCCATAGACTGGGTAAGGTTTGCTATTTTGCCAAATTCGGTTTGCATGCCGGTGCTGATAACCACTGCCTTGCCGGTGCCGCTTGCCACCGCCGTACCCGCAAAAATAAGGTTCAGGGTTTCAAACCGGGAGATATCATCGTCCAGCACCGGGGAAAAGGTTTTGCGCACCGGGTTGGACTCCCCCGTTAAGGTAGACTGGTTCACCTGCAAATCGTTGCTTTCCAGCAGGCGGGCATCGGCGGAAATTTTGTCGCCCTCTTCTATTAAAATAATGTCGCCGGGCACAAGGTCTTCCGCCAATATTTGTTGCTCTTCCCCGCCGCGGAAAACACGCGCATAAGAGGGAAGCATTTTTTTAAGGGCATCGGTGGCCTTGCCGGCCCTGAACTCCTGCCAGAAGCTGAACACGCCGTTGATAATGTTGACCAGCCAAATGGCCACACCAAGCGAAACCATGTCGGCAAAAATGGCAATACCGCCGCCAACCCACAGCAAAATGGCCATGAGGCTGATGAAATTGTTGAGGAACACCACAATGGGGGACTTGCCCTTTTGCTCTTGTATAATGTTTTTGCCGTACTGGGCCTGCCGCTGGCCCGCCTCTTCCCCTGTAAGCCCCTGGGGCCT
>JBKEBR010000145.1:0-3626 GCA_047973285.1 Oscillospiraceae bacterium
GCCCTGCCTGCGTAAAAGCCGCCGGGCCAGCCCAAGCACCGAAAAAGCAATGGCAATGAGCACCACGGTAAAGGCCGCGGCCGCGCCCCACTGCCCGCTTTGCACCAGCACCATAATGGAAACGGTGCCCACCGTTGTGGAGGGCGCGTACAGAAAAACCACCACGCTGAGGCAGGTAACCGAGCGCAGGAAGGAAAGCACAAAGCCCGACAAAAACGGCCCCTTCAAAAGCGGAAGAAGAAGAATGTCTCTAAAGGTTTGAAAGCTGTTGGCCCCCAAATTGAGGGCTGCGTTTTCCACTGAATCGCTTATTTGCAGCAGGCCCGCGGTTACCGAGCTGTAGCAGGTGGGAAGGTTCCAAAACAGCAGCGCCAAAACCATAATGGCGCCGGTGCCGGTAAGCGCAAGCGGCTTTGCGTTAAAGGCCATTGCAAACCCAATGCCAAGAAAAACCCCGGGAATGGCGCCGGGCAAAATGGCAATAAAATCCAGCGCCTTGTTGATGCCCACCTTTTTGCGCTGCACAATGTAGGCAAACATTACCGCCAGCAGGGTGGCGCCCAAGGAGGAAAGAAAGGCATATTTCAGTGAATTCCAAATTTGGCCGCCCATTTGCAGCACATATTTCATGCTTTTCAGCGTGAAGGACCAATCGTACCCCCAGGCCTTTGTAAAGGCGCCGTACAGCAGTGTGCCGTACACCAGCAGCACAAACAGGGAGATGGCCAAAGCGGCGCCGAACAGGCTCCATTTAACCCAGGGGGCAATGGGGTAGGGCGCAAGGGAGGTTTCTTTGCCGGTAACCGTAATATACGAGCGCCGCCCCACCCAAATTCTGTTGGCGCAAAACAGGGCCAGCGCCGGCACCAGCAGCGCAACCGCCAGCACCGAGGCGGTTTTCATGTTGTACCAGCCTGAAATTTGCATATAGGCCTCGGTGGGCAGCAGTGCAAGGTCGCCGCCAATCATCATGGGGTTGCCAAAGTCGGTTAAAACGCTGATGGCGGCAACAAAGGCCCCGCCCGCAATGCCGGGGCGGCACAGGGGAAAGAAAACATCGCGGAACACCTGCCAGCGGCTGGCCCCCATATTGTGCGCCGCATACTCCAGGTTTACCGAAATAGAGCGCATTACACTGTGAATAACCGAATACGCATAGGGGAAAAAGGTTACGGTTTGCACCACCCAAAGGCCCAGCCTGCCGTAAATATCCACCTGCAGGCCCAGCAGCCCTTTGGTAACAAGGCCCTGCACGCCAAACAGCAGAATATAGCTTAACGCCACAATAAACGGCGGAGAAACGATGGGTAAAAGCGTAACAAAGCGGAACAAGCCTTTGCAGGGCACATCCAGCCGAACGATGACGTAAGAGAAAAGAAATGCCACCGCCGTGCAGGACAAAGAGGAAACCAGCGTCATTCCAAGGCTGTTCAGCATGGCTTTTCCCCAGCGGGGCCGGGTGAAAAGCTCCCTATAGTCCTCCGGGCCGGGCACCGCAATTACCCGAACAAGGGGGTAAATGACAAAAAAACCCACAAACAGTACAATAACCGCCATTACACACAATAGAACCGGCTCGTTTTTCAGTGCTTTCAGTTGTTTTAGCCGGTTGGACAAACCATGTTTTTTCAAGCCTTCTCCTCTACTCTCGAAAACGCCTGCCCCGGTTGCCTGGCAGGCGTTTTATACAATAACAGGTGCCTGTAACTCAGGCGCGTTTTGAAGTGATTTCCGCCTCGAATTTTTCCACCACGGCGGTTTTCATCTCGGTGGCGGCTTTGCGGTCGTACGCCACCAGCGAAACCTCGTCCAGCGCGGGCAGGCCGTTTGGCGAGGCAACGTCGCTGCGAACAGGGTAGCGGTAAGAGGTGGCGGTGCTCAGTTCCTGCGCTTCTTTGGTAAGCAGCCAATCCATAAATACCTTGCCGTTTTCGGTGTTCGGCCCGCCTTCTACAATGGCGGCGCCGCCAATTTCGTAGGCGGTTTCTTCGGGAATAATAATTTCAAGGGGGTAGCCCTCCTGCTGGGTTTTATAGCTGTCGTGGGCCCAGGCAATAGAGGCGACAAATTCGCCGGTGGCAACCGGGCTGATCACATCGCCCGCGCCCTTGTAGTAATGGTGCACGTTTTTGTCCAGCTCGGTCAGGTATTCCCAGGCTTTGTCTTCGCCCAAACGGAAAATTTGGCAAGCGGTGGCAATGTACGCGCCGCCCGCGGTGGCCGGGTTGGACCATACAAACACGTCATCGTAGGCGGGGTTCAAAAGGTCGTCCCAGGTTTTGGGCAGTTCAACGCCCTGGGGGGCCAGCTCGGCCTCAAAACGGTCTTTGTTTACAATAATGCTGAGCACCCCCATGTACCAGCCCTGCCAGTAATGGTTTTCGTCGTTGAAGCGGGCGTCCAGTTCGTCGTTGTTGGGGGAATCGTAAGCAAGCAGAGCGCCCTCGTCGGCCAGGGTGCCGTAAAGGTCTACCGAGCCGCCCACCAAAAAGTCTGCCTGCGGGTTGCTCATTTCGGCCTGCACGCGGGCCACGGCGTCGCCGCCGCCCAGAGAGATGTATTCAATTTCAATGCCGGTATCCTTTTTGAACTGGTCGTCCAGCGCAATGGTGTTGTCCTCGTTCAGTGCCGAGTACACAACCAGCTTGCCGCCGGTAGAGGCCGAGGCCGGTGCCGAGGAAACGGCCGCCGGAAGGGTGCTGGAGGCGGCTTCACTGGCGCCCCCCGCGCACCCGGCCAAAATTCCCGCGCTTACAATGGCCGCCAACAAAAGGCTGCCCCATTTTTTTGCCTGCATAATTAGCTCCTTTCACAATCCTTGTTTCGTTGTATTTTCTGTGGACAGTTTGGAGTATAGGCATATTTTTGGAACGAGTCAATAACATTTACAAAGGGTTGTTCTACATTTTTCAAGCTTTTTACAGAGCGCTTTGGCACCGCCTCCATCCCCGGCTTTGCCATGCTTTTAACGCAAATTTAAAGGCGTTTTGCTTGCCAAGCAAAGGGCAAATGGCTAAAATATTAGCACCGGTTTATACAGGAGGGGTTGCATGGCTACTATAGAGGACATTGCCCGCGGCGCGGGCGTATCACACGGCACGGTTTCGAATGTGCTGAACGGGCGGGGCAATGTAAGTGCGGAAAAGATTAAGGCCGTGCGGGAGGTTGCCGCCCGGCTGGGCTATAAAATTAACACCACCGCGCAGGAGCTGCGGCAGAAGGCCACCAAAACCGTGGCCCTTCTTTTGCCCAGCGCCGTATACGGCTGGTGCGCCGTTTTGTATGAAGAGCTGCAGCAGGAGCTGCTTTCGTTTGGGTATACCGTGCGGCTGTTTTCCACCCAAAACGCCGAAGCCCTTGAAAAACAGATGCTGGCCACCGCCCTGGAGGGGCGGGTGTGCGCCGTGCTGGCGGCTTCCTGCCTGCCCAACGCCTCGCAGTATTACCGGCAGGAGGCTGCCGGCATCCCCGTGCTTTTTTTGAACCGAAGCGCAAAGCTTTCCTCCCAAACCCCTCGAATTGGCTTTCAGTTCGACGCCGCCGGCCGCGGCATTGCCCAGCGGGTTAAGGCCCACGGAGCAAAAATGGTGGGGGTGTTTTTGGCGGCGGCGGAGCAGCACCTGGCC
>JBKEBR010000146.1:0-5469 GCA_047973285.1 Oscillospiraceae bacterium
CCAGCTGCGACAACGGGGGCGGCGGCTCGAAACGGCAGGAGGTAAAGCAGCTGATACAGCGCTTAAAGCGCACCAACCCCCACATTGAGAGCAATATTTTTAACAGCATACACAAGGTGAACCTGAACACCGTAATAGGCTACACCCAAAACGGGGTGGAGCACAGCTTTTTGGACGGGTACGACGAGCGGGCCACCGGGCAGGGCGAAGAGGACGGCAAAGGGTAAAAAGCGCACTTTTTGCGGGGTGCCCTTGCGCAAGCAGGCAATGCTTTTGTGTGGTGTTTTACAGGCGAGAAAATTGCCGCGGTGCTTTGGCAATAGAACGGAATATAGAGGTTGCTCCACAAAACAAACAGCAAACACTGCCCCAAATACGGCGGCGTTTGCTGTTTGGCTTGTGGGTTTCTCTTTGCCGGGGGGCTTGTTTTTTAGCGCAAGGGAAAAAGCCGTGGTACATAAAACCCTGGGGAAGCGGTTTTAGCGGGGCGCAGCAAGGCCCGCCCCGGTGCGGGCGGCGGGGTGGCTGTGCGCAAAATGCGGTTTGCAAAGAAACCTGGCGGCGAAAACAAAAGCGGGCGCCTGCCGCAAAGGGGCCTTCCCCAATTTTTTGGGCGGTTTTGCAGCCTTGAACGGCTTGTGCATTTGCCGCCGGGCGGGGTATAATAAAGGCAGAAAGCGGAAAAGGAGGCTTTACATCGTGAAAAAACTGGCAATGGCTTTGGCGGCGGCGCTGCTGCTGGCGGGCTGCGCAGGCGGGGGAGCGGCTTCATCGTTCGGCGAAGGGGGCTTTGGCAGCATTCCCCCGGTGCAGCAATGGCAAAGCCACACCGCGCAGGTGGAGGGGGTTTCTTTTACCCTGCTGCTGCCCGAGGGCATGCGGCTGGACACCGCCCAGCAAAATATTGTGCATGAGGCCTCGTTTGCGTATGGCGAAATTTTGAGCGACACATGGAACCCCGACCCAAACCATGGCGAAGCCCCCAAGGTGGGCTACTATTTTAACGCGGCCCTTTGGCCAAATTATACGGCCAATGCCGACGGCAGCTACACAATGCCAACAGAGAATGGCGAGGCCACCTACCAGGAGGCCGCCACCCTGAGCGAATATACCTGGTATGCCTTTGAGGAGTATTTGGTGTTCACCGGCAGCACCCGTGCGGCGGGCGGGGTTGCCCCCACGGTAACCTTTTTACACAAAAACGGCGATTTGGGTTTTGTGTTTTTTTGCGACGCCGAAAACCGCGCGGTGGCCAAGGCCTTTTTCGAAGCGGTGGCCGCCGGGGTAACCATACAAAAGTAAGCGGCAGGGCCCGCGCTGGTAGGGCGGCGGCGCGCAAAATGCGGCGGCCCAAGAGGTGGGCGGCCCCTGCGGGCTCTGCGGGGTTGGGTGCGGCCTTGCAGGCGGGCGCAAAAGCGCACTTTTTGCGGGGTGCCCTTGCGCAAGCAGGCAATGCTTTTGTGTGGTGTTTTACAGGTGGAAAGAGTTGCCGCCGTGCTTTGGCAATAGAGCGGAACATAGATGATTTTCCAAAACAAACAGAACAACGAAAAGCGGGCACAGGCGTTTTGGCGCCTGTGCCCGCTTTTGGCAAGCCCGGTGTGGGCGGGGTTTTGCTTTGCGCCCGCGTTTTTGAGCGGGCGGCTATTCCACCCGGGCAAAGCCGGGGCCCTCGTAAATTCGCACCGGCGTGCCCCGCACAAGGCGGGTGTGCTCCAGCCGGTTCAGGGCAGCCGCTTCGGCTTGCAGCCGGTGGTTGCCCGCGGCCAGCATTTCGCACAGGCGGTTCAGCGCCAGGCGCTTGTTCATGTGCTGGCTGCGGGCGGTGGTGCTTTCGGCGGCAAGGCCCAGCGGGGCGTACAGGGCGCGCACCCCGGTTTCCACCTTGTTTACATGCTGGCCGCCGTGCCCCCCGCAGTGGAAGGTTTCGAACCGTATTTCCTGCGGGTTCAGGCTGTGGGTTTCGGGCTGGGCGGTAAGGCTTATGTCGACAAACCAGTTTTTGCGCTTGTGGGCTGGGCGGTAGGGGCTTTGGCAGCGCCACAGCACCGAGCCCTCTAACCCGGCCAGCTGCGGGGGGCCTTGCAGCACGGCGCTTTTGTAGCCGCCGGGGCGGCTGCCGGGCAGGCAGGCAGCCAGCGAAACCCCGCTAAATTCCTGCCGCAGGGCGGCGCACAGCTTTGCCACGGCCAGCTCGCATTCGGCGGGGCCCTGGCCCGCGCTTATTTGTATTTCCAAATGGTACCTCCTGTAAGGTTGGCGCGCCTAGCCCTTGTAGGTAATAAGGGGGCGCAGGGTTGCCACCACGGTGGCAAGGTTGTGTTGCAGCAGGGCATTCAGCACATGCTGAATGTTTTTGTAGGCCTCGGGCGCCTCCTGGTACAACAGGGGGGTGTCGTGGCAAACAACCTTGCTTTTGAGGGCGGTTTGCCGAATGCTTTGCTTGGTGTATTTCGCCTTAATGCGCCCGCTGCATAGGCTGCGGGCCCACTTGCGCCCCGCCCCGTGGGAAAGCGACCAAAGCGAGAGCGCGGTGTTTTGCGCGGGCTTCAGCAAATAGGTAAGGCTGCCCCGCGAGCCGGGCAGAACCACCAGCCCCTGGGTGGCGCTTACCACCCCCTTGCGGTGCAAAAACAGGCTGCCCTGCTGCTGAATAAAGTTGTGGCACAAATCTGCCAAAGGTTGGGGCTGTGTTTGGTAGCCAAGGTGCCCCAGCAGCTTTTGCGCCACCATGGCCCGGTTGCGCTGCGCCCACAGCAGGGCGTTTTGGTGCTGCGCAAGGTAGGCTTTGGCGGCCCCGCTTTCGGCGGCAAGGCCGGTTTGCGGGCCAAGGCTGTTGTAAATTTGCTGGCCGTACCCGCGCGAGCCGGTGTGTACCAGCAGGGCCAGCCCGTTTTGGGGCAGGCCAAGGGCGGCAAAGGCCTCTTGGTTCAGCACCTCGTGCACCGCCTGAAACTCGGCAAAATGGTTGCCGCCGCCCAGGGTGCCAAGGTCTGTTATGGGGCCGGGTTCCCCGTAGGGGTTTTGGGTGGGCAAATCGGCCAGCTCGCGAATGTTGTTCAGCCGGGCCACCCACTTTTTCTCGTTGCACTTTTTCAGCGGCAGGCCGGTGTTGAACAGGGCCATGCCGCAGCCAATGTCGCCGCCAATAAGGTGGGGGTACAGCAGCCCGCTGGTTTGCAGGGCAACCCCCACGGGGGTTTTGCCCGCGTGCAGGTCTGGCAGGGCGGCGGCGGCCACGGCGCCGGGCAGCGCCGCAAGGGCGTTGAACTGGGCAATGGCGGTGCTTTCCATCCAGTTTTTATCGCTGGTAATAATGGTTGTATGGTTCAAAAAATCTCCTTAAGGTTGGGCCTGTACCCCTTTTGCGCGCGGCCTGCAAAAAGGCGGAACAATTCTGTTTTGCGCGGCCTTTGGCGTGCCGCCAGGGCGGGCCGGACAAATTTTGGGCGCAAAAAAGCCGTGGCAACCAAGCCACGGCCAATATACGGTATACAGGCATGGGTTGCTTATGTTATTCAGTTGTAACATGGGCTGCCAACATAAGAACCACATCTCCTTTTGGTGTTTGAATTGTTCCGCTTGTTATAATACCGCAGGGGGCGGGGGCTTGTCAAGCCTTTTAAAAAAGCGAAGCAGCGGGCTTTTGCGGGCGGCAAAAGGTTTTGCTTGCCGAAGCGGGGTTTGCCCCGTATAATACAACTATAGCCGCGGCGGGGTTTGCCCCCCGCGAAAAAGAGAGGAATTTTGTATGGATGCACAGCAACTGGCCGCCGCCCTGCAGGGGCCGCGGGGGTTTAAGGCATTGCTGCCCAGCCTGTTTGGCGGCAGGGCAAGGCGCAGCTGCGCCCTGTACCACAGCGCCGCCGAAAAGGGCGTGTTTGCAAACGAGGTGCTGCGCCGCGAGGCCAGCAACGACAAGCATTTTGCGGTGATGGTGTTTTGCACCCGCGGGCCGCTGGCGGCAAAGCAGCGCGAGAGCTTGCAGCAAAAGGTAAGCGGGCTGAAGGTGGGGCTGATACGCTACGAGGCCATGGCCTACAGTGAAATGCGGCTGTGGCGGGGGGAGCCGGGCTCTTTTACCGACATTCACCGCGAAATATGCGAGCTTGCCTTTGGCATGCCCGGGGTGTACCTGTACCCGGTGGTGGGCACCCCCGCAGAGCTGGAATGCCCGCTGGCGCTGTTTGCCAGGGCGGGCGAAAAGGAATATATTTACCCGGTGCCCCAAAAAAGCCTGCAACGGCTGGCGGCGCGGGTAGCTGTGGGGGGCTCTTTTTGAAGGAGAAAATTTTTAAGGCAACTGGCATAGTGCTGCTGGGCCTTTCTGTTTTGGGGTTTGCGCTGCTGCTGTTTGCCTTTTTGGCGGGCGGGCAGGGGGTGCAGCCCGAAGCCCTGCATGCCGCCATGCGGCAAAAGCTGCCCATGATGGCGGTGGTGGGCCTTGTGGCGGCCTGGCTGGTGCTTACCCGTTTAAAGGCGGGCAGCAAGCGCACCCTGCTGCTGGCAGGGGTGGCCAGCGCCCTGCTTTGCTTCGACGCGCTGTTTGGCGCTTTACAGGGGCTGCAAAAGGGCAGCATGACGGGTTTGCCCGCCGTTTGGTACGCCGTGTACTGCGGGGTGTTTTGCCTTGCGGGACTGGCCGCCCTTGCGCAGGCCTTTGGGGTGGAAGGGCAGAAACGGTAGGGCAGAGGATAGGGCAAGGGAAAGATAAGGCAAGGGCCGCCGTTGGCCCTTTTGGGCGGGTTTGCCGGGCGGGGGAAACAGAATAGGGTATAAAGAAATAGAGTATAACAAGGCCGCTGCAAATGCAGCGGCCTTGTTGGTGTTTATTCCTTTTTTCGCCCGGCAGGGGGCCGGTGCCACACCGGGCAAGGGCAACCCGGGCAAGGGCAGCGGCTGTTTTGAATGCCCGCCGCGCCTATGCGCAGCTACCCCGCTTTGGCTGCCCGCCGGTGCGGCCAAGGCAGGCCAAGGGCCGCCTTTGGCAGGGCCTAAGCCGCCCGCTTTGCGGGCCGGGCAGGCGGGGGCTTTGGCAAAAAGGCCGCCTGCGGCAGGCTTTTTCAGCCGGGCGGCAAATTTTTTTTGCCCGCGGCGGCTTTCGAAAAAACACAAATAAAAGCACGAAAAAGAGTTGAAAATACACTTTTTGCGGGGCACCGCAAGGGCGGGGGAGGCCCTGCTGCCTTGTAAAATAATTGTAAAGTTTGGAGGGTAAATGGTATAATTTGTAAAATTTCGCGGCGGGTAACAGGCGGGAAAGAGGAAAGCGTATGCGAAAAAAGGCCGGTGTGGCGTTGGCAAAGCTTTTGCCAATTTTGGTGGTGGTGGTTTTGTCTGCCTTGTATTTCGACTTTTTTTACAACAGCTACAACTCCACCAGGGGCTTTGTGGCCGACAATTACTCCAACCCCATTACAGCCGAAGCCCCCACCACGGTGTACTTTAAGGTAAGCCAGCCGCGGCTGC
>JBKEBR010000147.1:0-15119 GCA_047973285.1 Oscillospiraceae bacterium
ACAGCACCCCTTCCTCGGCCCGGGCCGAGGAAGAGGCCGCAAGGCGGCAGGCATATTTCACGCGTTCGATTTCGCGGCTTGCAATACGTTCCATAAAGGGTCCTCCGAAAAACCGTTGTTTCGGGCAGGGTGGTGGCAAAGCCCATTTTACCAGCGCGGTTTTAAAAATACAACGCCCGCACACAAAAGCTGTCTGTGCGGGCGCTGCGTAACGGTTTATTTCGCTTTTTTTGCGGTTTCTACAAGGGCGCTGAAGCTGTCGGGGTCGTGAATGGCCATATCGCTCAGCATTTTGCGGTTCAGCTCAATGACGGTTTTTTTGAGGCCGTTCATAAAGCTGGAATAGTTGATGCCCTGGGCGCGGCAGGCCGCGTTGATGCGGGTAATCCACAAATTGCGGAACTCGCGCTTTTTCAGCTTGCGGCCAACAAAAGCGTAGTTGCCGCTTTTCATAACCTGCTGCTTCGCCATTTTAAAATGGGTGCTTTTGCTGCCATAATAACCCTTTGCCAACTTCAGGGTTTTTTTCCTTCTTTTGCGCGTCATCATTGCGCCTTTAATACGAGCCATATTCTTTTGTCTCCTTTTGTATTCAGGTTAGCCGGTTTGCAAACGGCATTGTGTGTAAAAATGGGTTTATCAGGAGTAAGGCAGCATTTCTTTAACGGCCGCCACATTGGTTTTGTCTGCATAGGCCGATTTGCGGAAGCCGCGCTTCAGTTTTCTGTCTTTTTTGGTAAGAATATGGCTGCGGAACGCGCTGCCGCGTTTCACCTTGCCGTTTTTGGTCATTTTAAAACGTTTTTTTGCCCCCGAGTGGCTCTTGATTTTAGGCATAGTAGAAGTCCTCCTATAAAAATAGTAAAACGAATCTGTTGTGGAATAAAACCTATTTCGATGCTTCCCCGGCCGCAGGCTGGCTTTTCTCCGCCTTTTTGGGCGGCTCTTTGGCCTGCAAAGGCGCCAGGAACATAATCATGCTGCGCCCTTCCAATTTAGCGGGCTTTTCAACCGATGCCACATCGGCAAGCGTTTCGGCAAAGCGGCGCTGTACCTCCAGCCCTATTTGCGGGTGGGCCATTTCGCGCCCGCGGAACCGGATGGAGGCCTTTACCTTATCGCCGTTCTGCAAAAACTTTCTGGCATGGCCAACCTTGGTATTGAAATCGTTGGTGTCAATTTTAAGCGAAAGGCGGATTTCTTTAATCTCCACCACTTTCTGGTTTTTGCGCGCTTCTTTGTCTTTTTTCTGCTGCTCAAAACGGAACTTGCCGTAATCCAGCACCTTTACCACCGGCGGGGTGGCCTGTGGGGCACTTTTAACAAGGTCCAAGTCTTGTTCTTCCGCCAGCCGAATGGCGTCGCGGGTGGCCATTACGCCCATTTGGCTGCCGTCTGCGTTGATTACGCGCACTTCCTTGTCGCGTATTGCACCGTTGATTTCATGCTCTTTTTTGCCGCTTGCTATGGAAAGCACCTCCTGTCAAAAGTTAAAATACTGCGTATACAAACAACAAGGGCATGGCCCGCAAAAAATGCGCCCACGCCCATACCGATACAAAGCAAGCCTGCCTTGGCAGGATTGAAGTTCCGTATTAACCCGGCGCCAAAAGCGCACAAGGTGAGCATGGCAAACTGCCACAACTGCTTTGTTGCCTAACTAGAATAGCACCCAATGGGTGGGTTTGTCAAGTTCTCATTTCTTCTCCTATAATTGAAAATATGAAACTCTTTCATTTTTTTTGTCTTTTTTTATTTTATTTTCAATAATTTCAATTGATTTTTCAGATTTATCAATCGCTATGTATTTCCTCCCATTATTTCGAGCAGCTATTAATGTATTTCCGCTTCCAGCAAAAGCATCCAACACAATTGATTCGGGATTTGACGATTGCTTCACAATCATTTCTAACATTTTCAAATTTTTCTGAGTAGGGTAATCGGGATATACAGGGTCTAGATAATCCAGCCAAATATCCTGTATCTTTTTCCCTTTATTTTCATCGGCATATTTTATCCACCTGGGATTTCCGCTTTTAGACCATTCTATGAGCCCTTTCTTTTCAAGTTTATCCAAGTCTTCAGGAGAACATCTCCAGTGGCGTCCTTCCGGAGGGAGCATTCCTTTCCATACTCCGCCGGTAGCGCCGTCATTCGTCTCTCCTGGAGCGTGAATTGGGACAGTGGTATATCGACGCCCAAAAGGATCCTTTTTTTTATATCTTTCAGCCAACTCATCTTCACAAAAATTTATACGTATATCGTTCCAAATATGCTTTCCACGATTTTTCGCATAAAAAAGAACAACATCTCTTTGATTGCCATATGCCTTTCTAGCAAAATTTTTAGGGTTTGACTTTCGTCTTGCAATATCATTTATAAAATTGTCTCCCCCAAAAATTTCATCCAAAACAATTTTTATATAGTGGCCTATCTTCGAATCAATATGCATATAAAAAGAACCCTTTTCGGACAACAATTCATAAATAAGCACTATTCTTCGCCTTATAAATTCGATATACTCTTCACCAGCCAATTTATCGCTGTAGGCAATTATGCCATGCTTACTATTACTAATCGTTCTTGTCCTCTCGTTTGTCATTCTAAAATCAGAATTAGTAGAAAAAGGAGGATCGATATATACCAAATCTATTTTATTTTTATAACCATTAAAAAGCAAATAAGATAAAGCTTTAAAATTGTCTCCTTTTATAACTAAATTTTCTAACAAATTCTCCAGATACATTGATGAAGCCGTTCGCTCTGCCTCGTCCAAAATCTCTTTTCTAGAGCTTTTTCCCTGATAGCATAAATACATTTTATTTACAAACCCTCATTTTTATATTGAGTATAAATAGTCTCTTAACAACAACGAAGAAATTATAACTTCATCTTCTCTGCAATTTACAAGAGTTCTGTACATTTTATTTCCTCCTTGTATATAAACAACGCCATCTAATATTGTGATGGGTTTAACCATAAATTCCATTTCAACAAAATGACTCCTCATCGTATTTAAAGCATCTGCTAATTGAGCATTTTGGTGTCCGCCAAAGTCAGTTAAAAATTTTGCCTCCGCTAAAATAATGATGTTGTTAAACTTCCCTATGAAATCAAGCCCTTTGTCATGAATATAACCAAATCTATCTCTCGCAAATTTTTCCATAAGTGTATCACTTGCATAAAAAACAATATTCCCTTGAAACCTCAAAAACCGATTCATATCACTTGTAACTTCCACACCTAAAGATCCTCTTCTAATCCAATTTTTAAATAATGGACCAATCTGTCTATTTGTTTCTTTAGGAACTGTCATTTTCTTCAAGGTTTCATCATAACCCATTGAGTATATAGAACCTGCAATTCTGTCTATGGTATTGGGGTTCCTCTCGATTGCGGTTCTGTCTCTCTTCAAATAGGCAACATAGGAGTCTTTTATAGGGAATATTTCTTGTCGTAATAGCAAAGTAATCAACTCTTTATTGTCGCGAGTTGCAAAGGCTTGCATTAATTGTTCTTGCGTCTCTTCATCCAGCCCTCTATTTAAATTTGCAGCCATTGGATATACATGAAACAGTTGGTCTAAATAATCCCTTTGATTTGCCAATTCAATGCTTATTTGAGTCCAATGATTCATCAATAACACCCCTATATTTTTATTGTTAATTATACCTTTATTTTTGTCTAAAATCCATGGCCAGCACCCACTGATACCCATATTGTTAAAATTATCTTATTTCAGGTAACATCTATCTCCTTATCCAAGCTAAACGCCCAAATGGTAAGCTTTTTTACCGGCACGGCCAGCCTTTTCTGAATGGCCTCGCGGTACAGCTGCAGCTGCCTTTGGTAGGTTTGCACCAGCTCCTCGGCGGTTTTGCCCCGGTCGGTTTTATAGTCCACAATTTCGGCGGCGTTTTCAAACAGCAAAAGGGCGTCGGCAATGCCCTGCACCAGCACCGGCTCTTCGGCAAGGGCGCCCGGCAGGCCGGGCTGTACCTGCCCCGCAGGCACCGCGGTAATAAAATCGTATTCGCGCAAAACCCTGCCGGCCTTTTCCATGCGGCCCATAAGGGGCGAAGCCAAAAAGGCCTCTATGCGCTGCCGGTTCAGCGTTTCGGCCTCTTCGGCGGCAAGGTGCCCCTGCCGTACCAGGCGCTGTATTTCCTCTTCAAGGTTTTGCCGGGCGCTGCGGTAATCGGCAAACTGCATAAAGCTGTGCTGGGCGGTGCCCAGCTCGGCCGCGGTAAGGCCCCCGGCGTACATAAAAGAGGGCCTTGCCCGCAGGGTTTGCCCCCCCTGCTTTGCCAGCGCCGAAACGCTGAGCTTTACCGGCACCGTTTGCAGCCCGCTGCGGGGGAACACCGTTTCAAACCCCGTTTGCAGCTGCTTTACAAGGCCGGGCAGCGGGGCCGCCGTAAGCCGGTATTGCCGGGCGCCCTCCCCTTCGGCGGCGGGCTGCTGCTCAATGCCCATGGCAAAGCGGCCCTCGGCGGCAAGGCAGGGCAAAATGGCCCCGCCGGTATATTGCAAGAGCGGGTCTGCATCGGGGTGGCACAGGGCCGCGGTGGTAACCCAGTCTCCAAAGCTGCGCTGGGTGGAAAGCAAAAAGGCCTCGGGCTCGCCGCCCGCAAGGGCCGCCGCCCTGGCCGCCACATATTCCGCCGGGGCCTTGTGGGGCAGGGTAATAACCATTTTGTCTTTGGCGCGGGTAAGGGCCACATACAACACCCGCATTTCCTCGCTTTGGGCCTCCTGCTCAATGCGGCGGCGTATGGCAAGGGCGGGCAGGGTGGCATACAGGCTTTCGCCGCTGCGCAGGGCAAGGCCAACCCCAAGCTGGGCGTGCATCTGCACCCTTGCCCCAAGGTCAGAGGTGTTGAACACCCGGGCGGCATCGGCCAGAAAGCAAACCGGGAATTCAAGGCCCTTGCTTTTGTGAATGCTGAGAATATTCACCCGCCCCGGCACGCTGCCCGCCGCGGGGGCCGCCGGGCCGTGCCCGCTTTGCAAAAGCCGCACAAACCCCGCAAGGCCGCCGCGCCCGCCCGCCGAGGCCTCGGCCGCCCAGGCGATAAAGCGCAGCAGGTTTTCCCGCCGGGCGGCGCCGTTTTCCATGGCGGCCACCGCCGAAAGGTAGGCGGTGCGCTCTACCAGCTCTTCACACAGCCGCCCCACGGGCACTTCGCCCGCCAGGGCGCGGTAAAAAGAGATGGTTTGCATAAACTGCCCGGCTTTTGGGCTGCCGCTTGCCGCCAGCGCCCCCCAAAGGCTGCCCTTTGGGCTGGCGGCCCGTATTTCGGTTACCTCGTTCGGGCTGAAACGGAACAGCGGGCCCAGCAGAGTGGCCGCAAGGTTTACGTCGTCGCCGGGGTTGTCGATGGCGGCAAGGGCCGCGCACACCGGCAGCACCTCGGGGGTTTGCAGCAAATCCTCGGCGCCGTCGGCCACGGCGGGAATGTTCAGGTCTTCGAGGGCGGCAAGGTACTCCTGCATGCGGGCCCTGGCCCGCAAAAGAATGCAGAAATCGCCGGGGGCGCAGGGGCGGGTTCCCCCTTGGGTGCGCACCGGGTACTGCTGGCGCAGCATCTCGCGAATGCGCCCCGCCACATAGGCGGCGTCGCCCCGTCCCCCGGGGTCCTCCACCAGCCGCAGTTCTAGGCCCTGCTCCTCGCCGCCTTCGGTGCCCTGTATCAAAAGCTCTTCCCCGCTGTATTCAATTTCGCCAAGGGCGGGGCTCATAAGGGCGGAAAAGAGGTAGTTCACCCCGCCAATAACCCCCCGCCCGCTGCGGAAGTTGTGCCCCAGGGTAAGCACCGCGGGCCTTTCGCCGCCGGGGGCAAAAGGGGCCCACTGCCGTTTTTTGGCAAGAAAAATGCCGGGGTTTGCCTTGCGGAAACGGTAGATGCTCTGCTTGACGTCCCCCACATAAAACAGGTTGCTGCCCTCGGCGTTGCCAAGGCACTCGTACAGGGCGCTTTGCAGCTCGTTGGTGTCTTGGTATTCGTCTACCATTACGGCTTCGTAGCGGCGGCTTATCTGCCCCGCCAGCGCGGTGCGCTGCCCCTCTTCAGTTTGCAGCAGCGAAAGGGCCAAATGCTCAAAATCGGCAAAATCCAGCACCTTTTCCGCCAGCTTCGCCGCGTGGTATTTTTCCCCGTACAGGGCGGCGGCGCCGGTGAGGGCTTCCACCATGGGGGCGGCCTGCTGTACGTCCGCCTCATACTCTTGCAGGGTGCAGGCAAAGCAATATTTTTGCAGCCGGGCGGCCAGGTCTTTTACCGTATCGCGCAGCTGCTTCACCTGCTCTTTACCGCCGCCCTCGTAGCCGCGCACCGGGCGCAGGGGGGCAAACTGCCAGGCGGCCAGCTGCCGCACCGCGCCGTCCCAGTCGTTCTTTTCGGCAAAGCCGCCAAGGCGGCGGGCGTTTTCAAGGTCGTCTGTAAGGGCCGGCAGGTAGGGGGCAAGGGCGTCGTCCTGCCGGGCGGTTTGCAGCGCCAGGGTAAGCAGGCGCTGCATGGCCCCGGCGGCGCTTTGCCCGTAGGCCAGCAGCTCTTTGCCCCAAAGGGTTTGCGCCAGCGGCACACCGCTTTGGTACATGGCGGCAAAGCCCGCAAGCTGGCGGGCGGGGGCGGGCAGGGTGCGGGTAAACCCGTACAGGTTTAAAATGGCGTCTGCGGCGGCCTTGTCGCTGCGGGAGCGGCCGTACAGCGAGGCAAAGGCCGCAAAGGCGGGCCGGGCATACATCTCCTCCATGGTTTCGGCAAGGGCGGCCTCCGCCAGCTGGTTCAAAAGCCCCTCCTCGCCCACGGCCACGTCGGGCGGCACCGAAAGGCGGGCAAAGTTTTCTTTAACCAGCTGCTGGCAGAAGGCGTCGATGGTGCAAATGGCCGCCCGCCGCAGCAAAATGCGCTGGCGGCGCAGCAGCGGGCTGCCCGGGCGGCGGCACAGCTCCTGCTCTATGCGGGCGCCTATGCGGCTGCGCAGCTCTTCGGCGGCGGCGTTGGTAAAGGTTACAATCAGCAGCCGGTCGGCGGGCACCGGGTTGTTTTCGCGGGTTACCAGCCGCACGGCGCGCTCTACCAGCACGGCGGTTTTGCCGCTGCCCGCCGCGGCGCTTACCAGCAGGGTTCCCCCCTCGTCCTCTATGGCGCTTTGCTGGGCCGGGGTCCATTGTTTGTCGCTCATTGCCCTTCACCCCTTTCCGGCTGTTCAAAAACCCTTTCGGGCGCCTGCACCATGGTTTCGTTGCGGCCGTCCTCATGGCGGCAGGCCGCCCGGTAGGGGCAAAAGTCGCAGGGGCGGCCGGTTTGCTTTACAAGGGGCCGGGCGGGGAACTGCCCGCCGTACACCCCTTCGGCCATTTCGGCCAGCAGCTTTTCCACATGGGCGCGCATATTGCCAATTTTTTCCAGCGAGGCAAGCTGCCGCCCGGCGCGCAGGCTGCCGTTTTTGTTGTATTTTACCGGAATGAAAAAGCCCTGGCCCTGGTTGTCCATGGCGCGGGCCACCGCTTCGTCCTGCAGCAGCAGGCCGTCCATTTTATACACCGGGCTGCCGCTTTGCTGGCGGCTGCCGGTGGTGGGGGCGGGGTCGCCCATAAGGTACAGCACGGCGGCGGGCACCGGGTTTGGGTAGCGCTGCCCCCCGTTTTGCAAAAGGGTGTGCATATAAATCAGCATTTGCAGGTTCAGCCCGCAGTACACATCCTCCAGGCTGAATTTTTTGCCGCCGGTTTTGTAGTCGATAATGCTGAGGTAGCTTCTTCCCTCGCGGTGCAGCACATCCACCCGGTCAATTTTGCCAATTACCTGCACCGCGTGCCCGTCCGGCGTTTCCACCCGCAGGGGGGCAATGCCGCCGGGCACTTCGCCAATGGGCAGCTCCAGCGCATCCACCTGAAAGCTGCTTTGGGCCGCGGCATCGCGCATAAAGCAAAGCAGCCGAACGGTAGAGGCCTTCACCCGCGCCAGCACATGGGCCGCCCGCTGGGTGGCGGCGGGCAGGTTTTGGGCAATAAAGGCGTCGGCATGGCGGTTTGCCAGCTGCCGCAGCTCGTCGTCGGCAAGGGCGGCAAAATTCTCTTTGGCCTCGGTTAGCACCTGCTCCAGCACATAGTGAATAAAGGTGCCGCTTTCCAGCGAGGAAAATTCCCCTTTGCGGCGGGGGGCAACCCCCAGCACCCGCTCCATAAAATAGGAAAAACGGCATTCGTAATAGCGTTCGGCCCGGGTGGCCGAAAGCAGCATTTCCCGGCCCACCAGCGCCTCAATGGCCTGCGTATTGGCCACGGTGCACTCGCCGCTGTTGTCCACCTCGTCCAGCAGGCGCAGGGCGCTTTGCATGGGGGCGCCGGGCCGGGTTTGCAGCGCGGCGTACAGCGAGGCCGCCTCGGGGGTGTTTTCGCGGTAGGCCCCCGCCAGCAAATCGAAGGCGGCGGCGGGGGTGGCGGCGGTTTCCCCCAGCGGCAGGGCCAGCGGCAGGGGCGCAAGGGCCAGCAAAATGGGCTGCAGGGCCGAAGCCATGGCCTTTTGCGCGCCGCCGTGGCGGGCGGGCCAGCTTAGGTACAGCCCCTTGCGGGGGGCGGTGAGGGCGCGGTAGAAAAACATTTCCTCCAGCAGGGTGCGGTTTTCAAAGCTGCCGGGCATTTCAATGCCGCCCGCCACCAGCAGGTCGCGGTCGGTGTGGGTAAGCAGGCCGCTGTAGCCCACCTGCATGGGGAAATCCCCCTCGGAAAGGCCCACCACAAAGCAGTAGTCGGGGTCGGCCAGACGCATGCGGTCGGCCCCGGTGAACACGGCGCACTCCAGCACCTGCGGCGTTTGGCCGAAATCGGTGGAGCGCACCAGCAGCAAAAACAAATCGTCATATTCGGCGGGGGAAATTTTTTCCTGCCCCACCAGCAGCACCATCTGGTCCAGCAAAGACATGGCAACGTCCCAGGCGCGGCGGCTTTTTTCGGCATAGGCGGGCTCGCCGTTCTGCTCAAAGCGCGCCACCACCGCATCGGCATGCTGCGGCGCCTTCACCGCCTGCAGCAGCAGGTAAAGCCCGCGGGAGAGCGCCGCTGCCGTTTGCCCCCTGCTTTCTTTTATAAAACCTTCCAGCACGGGCACCACCGCGGCGCGCAGAGCTTCGGCCAGGGCCAGCTGATGCAGGGCCGCCTTGTCTTGCTTTGCCAGCAGGCCGCCGGGGTTTTTCTCAAAGGGCGCGCGCCATTCGGGGGCGGCAGGCGCCCAGGTGTACACATAATTTTCCAGCGCCGAAAGCTGCTCTTCGGTGTAGCCGCACAGCCCGGTTTTCAGCAGCGCCAGAATGGCGGCTGAGGAAAGCCCCTCTTTCAAAAGGCGCAGAGCCGCCCGCAAAAAGGCCACCGGGGCGGTGTATTCTATGGTAGAGGGGGCGTCTACAAAATAGGGAATGTCAAAAAGGGAAAAGGCCCGGCGCACGCTGGTTTCGTACTGGGCAATGTCGCGGCAAACCAGCGCCATGCGGCTGTACGAAACGCCGCTTTGGGCCAGCCGGTGCATTTCGGCGGCGGCCAGGCGGGTTTCCTCCCATTCGTCGGCACAGGGGGTAAGGGTAAGGCCCGGCAGGCCCTTTTCCTCGGGCAAATCCTCGTAGGCCAGCAGCAGGTTTACCGCTGCGGGGCCGCCCTGGCCGCAGCGGCGGGGCGTTTGCAGGGTAAGGGGCGCCATTTTTTTTACCCCCGCTTTGTCGGCCATGTTCAGCAGGCGGGCCGCCGTGCGCCGCACCGGCGAAAACAGCCCCAGCCCGCCCGAGGTTTCGGCAAGGCCGTCGCAGCAAAGGGCCAGGGTAAGCGCCTCGCAGTGCCGCAGCATGTGGGCCAGCATGGTGTATTCGGGGGCGGTAAAGCCGTCGAAGTTGTCGATATAGCAGTGCTGCCCCGCAAAATATTCCCCGCCGGTTTGCGCCGCCAGGGTAAGGCGGTCCTGCGGGTCAAGTGCGGTGTTTTGCAGGGCGGTTTCGTAGGCCTCGAAAATAAGGGCCAGCTCGGCAAGCTTGGGCTCGTTTGCCTGCCGCCCCACCTCGCGCAGCACCGCCGGGGTTGCCCCCGCGGTTTTCAACTCGGAAAGGGTGTCGGCGCACATGGCGCAAAAGGCGGTGTTGCGCCGCTGGCGGGCAAAGGTGTGCACCTCGGGGCCAAGGGCGTCCATGGCGCGGCGCACAAACACGGCGCGGGCCGCGTCGGTAAGCACCGGCACCTGCAAACCGCCCCCCGCCTTCAGCATGCGTTCGGCCAAGGTGCGAAAGCTTGCCACCTGCACAAGGGCGCTTTGCGCATCGCCCAGGGTTTGGTACACCAGCATTTCCGCCGAGGAGGAAAATTGCTCCGGCACCAGAAAAATGCTTGGCAGCCCCTCTTCGGCGCGCCGCTTCATTTGCTGTAGAATATGGGTGGTTTTGCCCGTGCCCGCAATACCCAGCACCAGCTGCAACATAGCGTTTCTCCTTTTTGGGCCAAAATTTGCAAAGCTGCTGTGCCCCGGCAGGGGCGCTACCGGCCAAAACCGCGCGGGGCAGGGGCGGCAAAACAGCCAAAACGCCCCTTTGCGGCCTTTTGCCCGCCGCGCGGGCTTACCCGAAAGGGGCTGCCCCGCCCCCTTGGGCCGGGTGTGCACTGGGTTTATTATACCATGCCGCCGGGTGTAAAAACAGGCGGCCGCGGCAAACAAACCCGCCCCTCCGTCGCTGCCCGCGCCCGCGATGTCCGCCGGTACGCCGGCCCCCTGCGCAGGCTTTGCAGGGCCCGCCGGGGCTTTTTAAGGCAAAGCGTTGCTGGCCCGCCGCCCTAGCAGGCCATCCTTAAACGTATTCAGGAACAACCGGCAGTATTCTATTTGAGCTTTGGCTCAAAATTTCCTGCTTAAAAAAATTGCAGAGCATTCAATCATTGTTCTGGATAATGCAACCTTCCATAAAAAGCCCGTTTTGCCACACTTGGCAAGAGCAAAGCATTGTGGGGTTTGGTTTTCACCACCCTGTTCTGCTAACTGGAACCCTATTGAGAAAAAGTGGGCCTGGCTTAAACCTACTTTGGGAAAAACCCTGCGGCACCGTGAGTCCTTTGATGGTGCTTTGTATGACTCTTTTCAAGTCAATGACCTATAAAAGCCCTTTACAGGGCGTTTCCCTGCAAAAAAAGCTTTTTAAAGTGCTCCCCCCCGCCCCGGCAAAACCGGCGGCTTTACACCGCTGCGGCAAGGAACAGCAAAAAAGCCCGGCGAAAAATTCCACCGGGCCGGTTGCCCTGTTGCCCAAAACCCTGGCCGGGCGCCGCCGGGGTGCGTTTTTACAAATAAAAAGCAAAAACTGTTTACATTACAGCCGGGGCGGCCTTTCAAACAAGCCCCAGCAAAACTCGAATTACCTGCCCCCCCAGCACCAGCCCCGCCGCCGCGGGCACAAAGCTGGTGCTGCCCGGCGTTGTTTTTTTGGGGCTGCCGGGGCGGGCCTGCATTTCGGCGGTTGCCGCCCCCGGCGCAAGCGGCGCGGGGGTACGGGGCGGCTCGGTAGAGTACACCACCTTCACCCCATTTACGCCGCGCCTTCTAAGCTCTTTGCGCATAATGCGGGCCAGGGGGCATATACTTGTTTTTTGAATATCCGCCACCTGAAAGCATTCGGGGTGCAGCTTGTTGCCCGCCCCCATAGAGCTGATAACCGGCACCCCCGCCGCCCGGGCACGGGTGATAATTTCCAGCTTGGCGGAAACCGTATCCACCGCATCCACCACATAGTGGTAGTTTTGCAGAGGGTACAGCGCGGCGTTTTCGGGCAGGTAAAAGGTTTTGTGCCCGTTTACCCTGCAGGCCGGGTTGATATCTGCAATGCGGCAGGCCATAACCTCTACCTTGCTTTGCCCCAAAGTGGAATGCAGGGCCACAATTTGCCGGTTGAGGTTGCTTTCGCTCACCACGTCGTCGTCGAACAAATCCAGCGTGCCAACCCCCGCGCGGGCCAAAGCCTCGCACACATAGCCGCCCACCCCGCCAATGCCGAACACCGCCACGCGTTTGCGGCCCAGCTCCTCTATTCCCTCTTCACCAACCAGCATGGCGGTGCGCACAAACGCAGAAGACATGAAAACCCCCGTAGTTTAAATTTGCCCCGGGCAAAGCCCGCCCCGGCCCTTCCGCAGCGGGGCCCACAAAGGAATACCGGCGCTATTCGCACCGGTATATGTTGGCCTCGTAAGGCCGCAGGGCCTTGCTTTGTGATTCGTAATTCGAAAGCTGCAGGTGCATGGTGGGCAGAATATGCCCCGGGCGGCTTACCTCTTTTTCGGTGAGGTTCATTTCCACATACCACTTTTCGCTGCCCTGAATGCGGAAATAGCAAAAAACCTTGTTGTTTTTGGCAAACACCGGGTTAAAGCTGCCGTATACAAAGGCGGGCGCCTGCCTGCGCAGGCCGGCCAGGTTTTGGTAATGGTGCCACACCGAGCCCTTGTCTTGCATTTGGGTGGCCGCGTTGAGGTAATCTACCCCGTCGGGCAGGCGCATCCACGGCACCGCGCCGGTAAACCCGCCCTTTGGCCCGGTGCTCCAGGGCATGGCGGTGCGGGCGTGGGCAGAGCTGCCCGCCAAAACCTTTTGAAACGCCGTTTGTTCGGAATGCGCCTGCCGGTATTCGGCATACTGGCGCAGCGCCTCTTTGCTTTGCAGCTCCTGCACATTGGCAAAATGGGTGTTGGTAAGGCCCAGCTCCTGCCCTTGGTACACAACCGGCGTGCCCTGCAGGGTAAACAGCATGGTGCCCAGCAGCTTTGCCAGAATGCCCCGGTAAATTTGGCTTGCCCCAAGGCGGCTTACAATGCGGGGCTGCTCGGCGGTTTCCAGCAAAAGGGGCATCCACCGTTTGCCCGCAAAGTTTTCCATACATTTCAGGTAATACTGCTTCAGCAGCGGCAGGGCAAGGCGGCCATCCGGCCCGTAGAGAATGCCCTCTAATGGAATGTGGGGGCTGTCTACGGCCAAAAAGTAGCAGCTTTCCGGCGGGGCTTCCCCGTTTTCTGTTTTTTCTTTCGCCCCCGGCGCAAATTTACCGGCCCCCCGGCGGCCATACAGCTCCCGCGAGAGCTCCCTCGTAAGTTCTCTGGTAAATTCCCGCGTGGCCCCGGTTTTGCCCTGCAGGGCGCCCGCCGCAAACACAAAGCCGTCGGCCCCCTTTTGCCGCCAATAGCGAAGGGCCTCTTCGGCCTCCTCCCCAAACTCCGGCATTTGGCTGCCCGCGTGCAGGCAGTGCACCGCGGGAACGCACAAGCCCCAGGCCCTGATTTCGGAAAAAAGGCTCCAGGCCAAAACACCGCCCTTTGCGCCCGGCAATAACGAGGCGTCGGCCCCGGTTTTTTTCAGCGCGGCGGCAGGCCTTTCCCATTGGCCGGGGCGCGCGGCGTCCTTTGCGCCAAAGCCGATAATAAGCTGAATGCCCCGGGCATGCACCGCATCCGCCAGCTGCTCAAAGTCGGCAAGGGTGCCCGCCTCGGGGGCAAGGCGCAGGCCCTCCCCCTCTTCGGCGCAAAGCGGCCACAGCCAAAGGGCGGTTACGCCAAGGCTTTCAAGGTAGGGCAGCCGTTGCAGCACCCCCGCAAGGTCGCCCACGCCATCGTGGTCGCCGTCCATCAAGCTGGGCAGGTAAATCTGGTACACAACCCCCTCCCGCCACCAGGCGGGCTGTTCGGGCAGCTGCCCGGCCCCGTTTTCGCCGTACAAATTCAAGGTGGCCGCCAGGGTTTCGGCAAAGCCCTTACCGGCCAGCTTGTCCAGGGTGGCAAGCTGCCTTCCCGCCACAAGGGCGCTGGCGGGCCAGGCCATGTCCCGGCCAAGGCGGTACATCAGCAATTCCAAAACAGCCTTGCCCAGCGGGTTTTGCCAAACCTCGCGCATTTTGCTGCTTTTTGAATATCTCATTTGCACCGCCCCCTTACCGTAAATTTTACTGCTCACCCAAAAAATTGCATGCTGAGGGTGGTTTGCCATACCTGGCCAGGCTGCAAACGGGTAATGCCCGGCTTTTGGGCAAAGTCTTCATAGCGGGCGGGCCCGTCGGGCAGGCCGTGCCAGGGCTCGATGCACACAAAGGGCAGCGGCCCTTTGGGCGGGCCCCACAGCAGGGTGTGGGCAAAGCCCTGTATGCCAACCCGCACCCCGGGGCCCCCGCCCACCGGCACCCCCTTTTGGTGAAGGGTAAGCGTTTTGGAAACAAGCCCCTCCATACAAATGCTGTCGGCGGAAAAAAGGCTGTCGGTAAGCGGCAGGCTGCTTTGCCCTTTAAAAAGCGGCTGCTTTTGCCCGCTTACATAGCCGCCCGGCGTGGCAACCACCAAAGGGGTTTCGGGGCTGCTGAACAAAATTTCGCAGCTTTCGGTTTTTTCACCCGGCGCAAGCGGCAGGCTGAAGGCCGGGTGGAACCCCACCGAAAAAGGCAGCACCGAAGAGGCCGCCCCGCCCGGGTTGGTTACCGTTACCGTTTGCAGCAGGGTATTTTGCGCAAGGTGGTAGCCCACCTTAAGCTCAAAGTGGTAGGGGTACACCGCAAGGGTTTCGGCATTGCTGTGCAGCACAAGCTCCAGCGTTTGCGCCTGCCGGCCGGCAAGCGCAAACTCCTTATGCCGGGCAAACCCGTGCCGCGGGGCGGGAAAGGCCTGCCCGTTTGCCAGCAGCACATCGCCGTACAGGCCGCCGCAATAGGGGAACAAAAGCGGGGCGTGCCAGCCCCACACGGCAGGGTTTGCCTGCCAAAGCATTTCGCGCCCGCTTTGCCGGTGCCGTACGCCGGCAAGCTCGGCCCCTTTGGTTTGCACGCGCACCTCAAGGGTGTCGTTTTGCAGCCCGTATTCCATTTTGCCGCGCCCCTTTTTTTATGTACCGCGCACAGGCCCGGCGGGCAGCCGCTGCCGCAAATACAAATATACTATTCATAATACCTTATAAATATGAACTTTTATACATTGCCCCGCATAAATTACGGCAACAAAAAAGGCCCTGCGGTGCGGTGCTGCGCGGCCCCAAAAAGCGGGCCGCGCAGCACCGGCGCAGGCAGCCTTGTACTTGCTGTTAGCCGCCATGCAGCGTGCAGGTGTCGGGCACGCGAAG
>JBKEBR010000148.1:0-1626 GCA_047973285.1 Oscillospiraceae bacterium
TGCTCACCGTAAAAAAGGCGTGGTGCAGGCTTTGGGGCAGGCTGCCAAACCCCGAGGAAAACAGCGAAATGGTAACCAGCACCACGGCCCCCGCAATAATGGAAAGGTAAAGCCGCAGCTCTTCGTCTTTGAAAAAAGCCTTCCATTGCCGCCGCGGCAAAAGAAAGTACAAAGAAAAATTGATGCCGAATAAGGCCATAAACACGGCGCACACAATTTGAAGGTAGGTGGAAAAGGAGGAAAAGCTGTCGTTGCGAAAGCTGAACCCCCCGGTGCCGGCCGTGCCGAACATGGTGCACAAGGCGTCGAAAAGGGGCATGCGCCCCAGCAGCAGAAACAACAGGGTAAGGCCCGAAAGGCCAAGGTAAATGCCGTACATCATGCGAATGGATTCCCGTGTTTTGGGCAGCAGCTTGCCCACCTGGGGGCCGGGTATTTCGGCGCGCAAAAGGTTCAGCGAACGGCCCGAGCCCTCTTGCGAGTGCAGAATGGCAACCAGAAAAGACACAACCCCAATGCCCCCCAGCCACAGGGTAAAGCTGCGCCAAAAAATAAGCCCCTTGCTGAGCACCCCCACGTCCTGCAAAATAGAGGCCCCTGTGGTGGAAAACCCCGAAACCGATTCAAAAAAAGCGTTGATAAAATTGGGAATGCCGCCGCTGAAAAAGAAGGGAAAGGCCCCAAACAAGCTGATAAAAACCCAACCGGTGCCCGCAATAACAAAGCTTTCGCGAATATACAGCGCGCCTTTTGCGCCCCGGCAGGGAAGGTGAAACAGCCACCCGGCCCCCACGCAAAGCAGGGCAGAGGCGGCAAAGGCGCCAAGGGAAGGGAATTCCCCATAGTAAAGGCTTACAAGGGCGGGTACCGCCATAAAGGCGGCCTCGGCCCAAAGCAGATAAGACAGGTATTTGCCCACAATGCGCAGGTTCAAAAAAATTCTCCTCTCCGGCGGGCCGGCTTATTATTCTGCCAGAATATCATTCAAATCTAAAATGCGGGCCCTGGCGGTAACCACAATAACCGAATCTCCCCGGCGAATAACCGAATCTCCCTTGGGAATAATGGTTTCGCCGCCGCGCAGAATGGCGGCAATAAGCAGCCCTTTTTTTAAAGCCAGTGCAGAGAGCGGGGTGTTCAGCATGCGGGCCGAGGCAGAGGCCCGAAACTCCATGGCCTCGGCTTTTCCGCCTGCAATATGGTGCATGGACTTCATTTGCCCGCCGGAGGAATTTTCCATGGCCCGCACATAGTGCACCACCTTTTCGGCGCTGGTGGCTTTGGGGCTTACAACGGTATCCACCCCCATAGGGCGAAACATTTCGGCGTACTTTTCGCGGTTGCATTTGGTAATAACCTTGGCAACGCCCAACTGCCGGGCGTAAATAGAAAGAACAATGTTCTCCTCATCAATGTCGGTAAGGGCCACCAGGGCGTCGCTTCGGGCAATGCCCTCCTCCTGCAATACCTCCTGGCTGGTGCCGTCGGCCTCCACAATATCGGCATCGGGCAGCACCTCGGCCAGCCGCAGGCAGCGCTCGGTATTTTTTTCTATCAGCTTAACGCCCACGCCAATTTTTAACAGCTTTGCGGCCAAATACAGGCCAATGCGGCTGCCCCCCACAA
>JBKEBR010000149.1:0-6910 GCA_047973285.1 Oscillospiraceae bacterium
GAAAAGCAAAACAGGTGGTGTGCTTACAAAGCGCGGGTGTTTGCAGAACCGGCCAAGGCCCCAGAGGGCAGCAAAGAGCGGTGTGTTTGTGAGGCGCCGGTGGTTACAGGGGCTGTTTTTGTTTTGCCTTTCTGGCAGGCAGCCTTGTATAAATTTTGGGCAGCAACGCGCCGGCCCCTGCCGCCGCCGCTATAATAAACAGCGGCCATTGGTTTACAAGCAGCCGGTGGTTCGACTCCCACAGCATCATAAAAAAGTAAAACCCGGTTAACGCCAAAAAGGGCGCCGTGTTGTTTGTGAAAGCACGGTTTTTCTTTTTTAGCGCCACGGCAACGCCCGCAATGGAAAAAATATAAAAAGAAAGGTAAACGCAATGCGACAAATTATCGAAATATCGGAAAAATTTCCCTTCAGTGGAAATAATTTGGTAAATAAAATGGTTTGGGTTGTTTGGCTCGCGCACCAGCAAATAATTTACCTCGCCATTTCCGCTGCCAAAGGTGCGGCAGGTTTTTCTGTGCAGCAGTTGCAGGTAGCCAATGGGGCCCATTTGCGTAAGGCGCCCCTTTATAATTTCAAGGTTCAGCTTTGTGCGCGCCTGCTGCCCGGCCACCGAAGAAGTAATTACCCATTCATCGGTGGGGTTGTAGGCGCCGTCGCCTGTTAGGCCCGTCATAAGCCAGTGGGTAATGGGCATAGAGTCGCTCTCCACACGTTCCGCCTGCAATATGGTGGCATAGGCATACGCGTTGATGGCGCCGTTGAATGCCCCAAAAGACAGCGCGGCCAACAAAACCATGGCAACCAGCCTTTTCCAGCGGGCGGCGCATAGTTCCTCTATTACAAGGGCAATGCCAGTAATGAGCACAGTGCCCTTAATTTGCACGCCCAAGGCCAAAATAGCGCCTATTGCCACATACAAAAGAATTTTTTTCCAACGCGCGGCCCCGGCGGCACATTTGTGGCAATACAGCAGCAGGGCGGGCATCCAGATGGAATAGGTGTCGGTATAGGCAATGGAGGACTGAAAGTAAACCGGAAGGTAAAACACATAAAAGAAAAGTGAAAGCAGGGCGGCGCCGGGCCCAAAAGCCTTGTTGAGGTAAAGAAAGGTGAAAAGAATGGCGAGGGTGAAAAAAATATGGCCAAGCAAAATGGCCGCTTCGTAATAATAAGGAAGCCCTATGGCATACATGCCCTTAAAAAGCAGCTGCAAAAACAAAAATTCGCCCACATTGTTGGTGAAGTGGTGGAGATATGCCTCGTAAATATAAAATTCTTCCACGTCGCCCTGGGTGGCAAACATAACGGCGCCGTTGAATACCTTGCCATAGTCGTGATTAACCTGTTGCTTTGTTACAATGCCAACCCAAACCTGCACGCAAAAAACAAACAGAAGCACAAGCAAAAGTATTTTATACCGGTGGGCGTACAGCAGGGGGCGGTTTTTGTAACCCCAAAAGGCGGCCAACGCAAAAAAAACCAGCCAAACAACCAGTAAAGCCCCTTGAATAAACACCGAATACCCAAAGGAGCTGTTGAAAAACACAATTTGAAGAAAAATGCAAAGAAAAACAGCGGCAAAAACCAGCAGAAAAAACCTGCCCCATTTTTCTTTCAGGGTTATTTTGGCATTGCTCATGGCGTTGGGCATCTCCTCGTTGGTTACTTCAGCGCTTTTCGAAAATCGATAAGAGTATCTATGTCCTCAAACAGCTCGTCAGACTGCAAGTTGAAAACCAATGCAAAAAACTTGAGCTTCCCCATTTGCTTTGCGGCCTGTATCATCTTTTTTGTTTCAGCGCCCAAAGGCAGGGCCAGCGCGTTTGAGCGGGCCTTTTCCGGAATGAAAATGCTTACCTTGAAAAACCCCTGCCAAATGGAAAGCCAAAAAACGGTGGCTTCTTTTGGTGTTCCCCGGGTGGTAGCCCACTTGTGCAGCCCTTTTCCAAGCCAAGCCTTGCCATCGTTGTAATAGCGCCAGTTTACTGTAACGCTGCGTTTTTCCAATTGTTCAATAAATTTTGTGTAAGCGCGGCTTGCCGCGCCAAGGCCCTTCGCAATGGTTGCGTCGGTAGGTGCTGTGGCAGCGTCGCGCAATAATTGTATCTCTTCCAAAATGGTGCCCTCGCTTTCCCTTGCGTGCAGCGTTGCTGTACAGGTTTCTGCTATTATACCACAAAAAATTATTTTGGCAGGCAGAAAAAGGAATTTGCTGCAATAATAAAAAACGGCAAAAAGGGTATGCGCTTTTTTGAAAAGCCTTGCGGCACACACAAAAACAACGGCCACCACCACCGGGCACCGTTGTTTTCGTAATTGATATAATTTTGCGAAAGCTGCTCTTGGCTTACCATTATAAAAAGACTAAAAGCCTGCATACAATAAGGGCTTTTGGCAGTGGCAAACAAAAGGGGAAAGCTGAAATTGCCGGCCGCACCCTAAAACCGAAAATTGCAGTTAACCTTGTACAATATGCCTGGAGGCAGCCTACTGTATAACAGCATGGCTGTGAATATAAAACTCTTCCTGGCTTGGCTGGTATTTTTTCTCCATGCTTTCCAAACCCTCATCAAAGCGTTCGGCCTGCTGTTCGTCTATTTCGAATACGGGGCTTTGGTGGTAAACCCATTTTCTTCCGTCCAGGGCATGTGGTGTAAGTTCTTTTACCATCATTGCCGCCGGATACGCCCCATTTTCAAGGCAAACATTGTGCTTTTTACAGCTTTTAAAGCCGCGGCTTACATAATTGCCGGGGTTTCCAAATATTACCACCACATCATAACCAAGCGAAACCGCCCGTTCAAAGGAATGTTCTATCAGCTTTTTTCCATACCCTTTTCTCTGGTGTTCCGGTAAAATGCAAACCGGGCCAAAGGTAAGAATGCTTTTTTCTTCCCCGGCTTCATCTACAAGTTTTGTTTTGGTGTACATAATATTGCCAATAATTTGGTTGTCAACTTCAATTACCAAATCCAGCTCCGGCAGAAAATCTTTGTGCGGGCGCATAATATGAACCAAATAGTGTTCATTGCACCCGGGAACATATAAATTCCAAAAAGCTTTTCTTGTAATTTCTTCTACCTTTTTATAGTCTGCCGTTTCTTCATTTCTTATTTTAACCATTTGTTTGTGCATAAACCTCCTGGCCGCATGTTTTGTTGCTTCAATTATACATAACCGCAAGTGGAAAGAGAAGCAGTTTGCCGGAAAGCTTGAAAAAGTGCGCATAAGCTTGTGGTTGCCGCACAAAAGCGGCTTTGCTTTGGCAATCTGCATTTTCTATACCATTAAAACATGTGTGGGAATTTGGGGCAGTATAGTCAGCAAAAAATTGTATATCCCCTTAACCGCAAATATTCTGCCTAACCACAAAAAAATTACCTGCATCAATTGTAAAATAATAGTTGGAAAAATAACACTTTTAAGGTATGGGCAAGCAACTAACAAAAATAAAAAGCGAGAGATAAAAAATCCCTCGCCTTTTATTTGCGGCAAATATCAACTTCCAATACAACAATACCGCTTGCCGTGTATATTACTGGTGCGGAGGATGGGACTTGAACCCACACGTCATTGACACACGCACCTCAAACGTGCCTGTCTGCCGATTCCAGCACCTCCGCATATAAGCGGCGTAGAACTGCCGCAAAAAATATATTAGCATAATGGCTTTAAGCAAGTCAATAGTAAAATGAAGGTTTGGCATATTTTTGCCTGAAATAACCCTGAAATAACTAAAAAGGGCGCTGCCCGGTGTGCAGCTTTGCAAGCATGGCGGGTATGGCAAGGCCTTGCGGGCAGGCGGCTTCGCACTGGCCGCAGTTTACGCAATTGGCGGCGTTTTCCTGCGGGGGCAGGGCGGCGTACTCTTCGGCAAAGTCTTCCATGGTTTTGCCAAAAGCGTTTTGGTTGTACAGCGCAAAAATACCCGGAATATTCACCCCCGTGGGGCAGGGCATGCAGTAGCGGCAGGCGGTGCAGCCAATGGTTTTGCCCTGCTTGTAGGCGGCCATGGCAAGGTCCAGCGTTTTGTGCTGGGCCGGGGTTAGCGGGGCAAAGCGTTGCAGGGTTTGCAAATTGTCTTGCAGCTGGGGCAGGGTGGTCATGCCGCTAAGCACGGTAAGCACATTCGGCAGCCCGGCCGAAAAGCGCAGCGCCCAGCTGGCGGCGCTTTGGCCCGGCAGGGCGCCTGCCAGCAGCCCGTTTGCGGTGGGGCCAAGGTTTGCAAGGGCGCCGCCGCGCACGGGTTCCATCACAATACAGGGCAGGCCCCGCTGGGCGGCAATTTGGTATTGCTCTTCGCTGCGGTATACCTCCCAGTCAAGTGGGTTTATTTGCAGCTGCACGAATTCCCAGTTGTAGGCATCACAAATTTTTTCCAGCACTTCGGGGCTGTCGTGAAAAGAAAAGCCAAGGTGGCATATTTTGCCCTGCCGGCGCAAAGCCTCCAGCGCGTCCAACACCCGCAGCCGCTGAATGGCTTCAAAATGGCGGGCATTCAGGCTGTGGCAAAGGTAAAAATCGAAGTAGTCTACCCGGCAGCGCCGCAGCTGTTCTTCAAAAATGCGGGTTACGTCCTCGTGGGTTTCCAATTTCCAAATGGGCAGCTTGCTGGCAAGGTAAAAACTGTTCCGCGGGTATTTGGCCAGTGCCTGCCCAATAAACGGCTCTGAGCTGCCGCCGTGGTAGGGGTAGGCGGTGTCAAAGTAATTTACCCCGCCGGCATAGGCACAGTCCACCAGCTTTTGTGCGGCGGCATAGTCTATCTCTTCCTTGTCTGGGGTTATTTTGGGCAGGCGCATGCAGCCAAACCCCAGCAGTGAAATTTTTTCAAGGCCGCCAAACTCTCTGTATGTCATACTGGTTTCTCCAAGGGGGCAAAGCCCGCCGCAACTGGTAAAAAAAATTACACATTCAAACGTATTATACAATATTAGGGGCGGCAAAGCCACGAAAGGTTGGAATATGTGATAATATACAAAACTGAAACTAATGTGTTATAATTATTGCACAATAGCATATTGAATAATTAAATAAGGGGTGCGCTTGCATGTGGTACCAAACCGGTGTGTTTTATCAAATTTACCCGCTGGGCTTTTGCGGGGCCTCGCCTGTGAACAACGGGCAGCAAACCCATGGCATTAAAAAGGTAGAGCAATGGATAGGGCATATGCAAAACCTGGGCGCCACCGCCGTGCTGCTGAACCCCCTTTTTGAAAGCGATGCCCATGGCTACGATACCCGGGACTTTACAAAGGTGGATGGCCGCCTTGGCACCAACCAGGATTTTGCCGAGGTGTGCGGCGCGCTGCATGCCGCCGGTATGCGGGTGGTGCTGGACGGGGTGTTTAACCATGTGGGCCGCGGCTTCTGGGCGTTTCAGGACGTGCAGCAAAAGCGGGAAAATTCCCTCTACAAAGACTGGTTTTATATTGATTTCAACGGCAACAGCAATTACAACGACGGCTTTTGGTACGAGGGCTGGGAAGGCCATTTCGAGCTGGTGAAGCTGAATTTGCAGTACCTTCCCGTGGTGGAATACCTGCTGCACTGTGTAGAGGGCTGGATACGGGAGTTTGACATCGACGGCCTGCGGCTGGACGTGGCCTACTGCCTGGACACCGGCTTTTTGCGCCGCCTGCGCCATTTTACCGATGAAAAAAAGCGGGATTTCTTTTTGGTGGGCGAAATGCTGCACGGCGACTACAAAAACATTGTGGGAACCGGGCTTTTGCATTCCGCCACCAACTACGAATGTTACAAGGGGCTGTATTCCAGCCTAAACACCTCTAATTTCTTTGAAATTGCCTATAGCCTGAACCGCCAGTTCGGCCCCGAGCCCTGGACGCTGTACAAAGAGCTGCCGCTGTTTAACTTTGCCGACAACCACGACGTTACCAGGGCGGCCTCTATAATAAATGACAAAGGCCTGCTGCCGCTTTTGTATGGCATGCTGTTTGGCATGCCCGGCATTCCCTGCCTGTATTACGGCAGCGAGTGGGGGGCGGAGGGCGTAAGGGAAGAGGGCAGCGATGCCCAGCTGCGCCCCTGTTTTGACGCGCCGCAGGAACACGAATTGTTTGCCTGTATCCAAACCATGTGCCGCGTGCGCACGCAGGCCCCGGCGCTGCAATACGGCGGCTACCGCCAGGCCTACCTTACCAACCACCAGTTTATTTTTGAACGCGCCTACCAGGGCCAGCGCATTTTGGTGGCGCTGAATGCCGCCGGGGAAGAGCATGCTGCCCATTTTAACGCCGAAGCGGGCCGGGCGGTGGATTTGCTGACCGGCCGCCCGGTAGATTTTGGCGGCGGGCTAAGGCTGCCGCCGCGCTCGGTTCTGTTCCTGAAAACGGAATAAGGGGCATGCAGGCCGGGGTTTGCCTGTTGCATTGTTTATTTTATGTAAAAAAACCGTAAGGCAAAAAGTTTTGTTGTTTGAAGTAAAACGGGCGGCTGCTTCGTTTGTATCAGTAGGCGCACAAAATTTTACAGTGGCAAATTAAAAAATGCCGGCGTTTTCAGGGGTGGCCACCTTTGCGTAAAACCTGTGTAAAAAAATGCTGCCAAAACAAATAAACAACTTGCCTTAGAGGAAAAATGATGCTTGAAAAGTTTTCGGCAATACCGTATAATCAAACAAATTGGAATTTTGGCGAAAAACCTTCGCCGGTAAAGGAGGGCTTGTAATTATGGTAAGCCTTATTACAGGGCGCCTTGGCATGCAGCCAGACCCGGCCTTTCCCGTGCTGGTGTTTTTTGCCTATGCGTTTTTTGGCTATATAATGGAGTGCATTGTGCTTACCATTGAAAAACGGCACCTGGTTATCAACCGCGGTTTTGTGCGGCGGCTGCCCTTCTGCATTATTTACGGGTTTGGCGCCATGCTGGGCTATGCCCTGCTGCA
>JBKEBR010000150.1:0-14502 GCA_047973285.1 Oscillospiraceae bacterium
GGATAACACAGAAATAATGCAAATGCAACATATTTGTGTTGATAGACATGCAATCGCATGATATTATGAGATTGAGATAATGCAAACGCAACACAAAGGAGGTGCGAATATGTTTGGAAATCTTGCAAACGCAATAAACAGAAAAGGACTGACGGACGAAAGGGTTGCCGCCACGCTTGGCATACATAGAGAAACATTAAGAAGAAAATTGCAGGGCAGTAACGACTTTACGCTGGAAGAACTCAGAAAATTAAATGCATTGTTCCCTGAATACTCCTTTGATTTTCTGTATGCAAAAGAGCCGCCGGAAAACCCTCAATCCGCCTAACCAAAACGAGGCCCTGACCGGCCTCATCCACCACTAAGTTGGAAGAGCCAAAAATTTTTGGAAGTGCCAAAAAGAAGGCGCCGGGGCTGAAGTAAAACAGCGGCCGGCATCGTTTTATTATTCGTATGCCGAAGTTTTTTGGCACAACCACCCGGCGGCCGATGGGTATTTTGAACAAAAAAAATACGGGGAAGCAGCCCGGTTTGGCGGCAACCATAGTATTTGAGAAAAAATGAAGGAAACAATTGACAAAGTGTGAAAAAATGTATTATTGTATTAAGAGTTTAATACAATTCTATAATTTGCAGCCAGAGGGGAGCCCTGCATGCAGCCAGTAATAGAAATTGAAAATTTGTATAAAGTGTACAACCCCGGCGAAAACGAGGTGCGTGCGCTGGACGGCATTAACCTTGTAATTGACAAAGGGGAGTTTGTTGCCATTGTGGGGCATTCGGGCAGCGGCAAATCTACCCTGATGAACATGATAGGCTGCCTGGATGTGCCCAGCCGGGGCAGCTATAAACTGAACGCGGTGGATGTGGGCTCGCTGAAAGACAACGAGCTTGCCGAAATACGCAACAACATGGTGGGTTTTATTTTTCATAGCTTCAACCTTATTCCCAGCCTTACGGCTTATGAAAACGTAGAGCTGCCCCTGATATACAGGGGGGTGCCCGCCGCCAAAAGGCGGCAGCTTGCCGAAGAAGCGCTGGAGCGGGTGGGCCTTACCTCGCGCATGCGCCACCGGCCCAACCAAATGTCGGGCGGGCAGCAGCAGCGCGTTGCGGTGGCAAGGGCCCTTGCGGGCAAGCCCCCCCTTATATTGGCCGACGAGCCCACCGGCAACCTTGATTCAAAGGCGGGCGCCCAGGTGTTTGGCATTATTGAGGAGCTGCACCGGGAGGGCAATACCATTGTGCTGATTACCCATGACGACGGCCTTGCCAAAAGGGCGCCGCGCGTGGTGCGCATTACCGACGGAAAAATTCAAACCCAGCCCCGGCCGGGAACAGACGAGGAGTTTTGAACATGGCAGAATTACCAAACCAGGAAAAAGACATGCAGCAGGAGAGCACCGAAACTTCATACACCGATTCTGCCGCAAAACCCAAAAAGAAGCGCAGCGTTAAAAAAATTGTGTTTGCCTGCATTGGCGGGGCCATTGCCCTTTTCATTGTGGTGAATATTATTTCGGGCCTTATAAGCGGGCCCGCCCCGCTGGCGGTGCAAACCCAGCTGGCGGCCACCGGCGAAGTGAGCCAAACCCTGAACACCACCGGCACCTTAACCACCGCAGAGCGCAAAATTGTGTACGCGCCGGTAAGCGCCCCCATTGCCACGGCCAGCTTAGAGGCCGGGCAAACCGTTGTGGCGGGCGAACAGCTTTTTACCTTTAATACGGTTGATTTGGAGCGCAGCTACCGCCAGGCGGCGGCGGCCCGGGCCCTTACCGGCTCGCAGGCAAAAGAGGCCACAAACAACAGCAATGAAAACCAGCAGGATGCCGCCGACTATGAAAAGAGCATCAACGAGCAAAAGGGCCAGCGCGACATTGCCAAAGGGCTGATTGCCAGCCTTACGGCCCAAAAGGCCCAGAAGGAAGCAGAGCTTGCCGCGGCACAGGCCGCGGGCGATGCGGCCCTGGAAGCGCAAATTACCGCAGAGCTGCAAGACATAAGCGCCGCCCTTGCCCAGCAGCAGGCAGACCTGCAACAAATTGAAGCCCTTATTTCCAGCATGGAAGGCCTCAGAAAAACGGCCGACGCCACCGTGCTGAGCGAAGAGCAGAAAAAGCAGCAGCAATATTCGCAGGTTTCCTCGCAGGTGAGCTACGAGGTAGCCGCCGAAAACCTTGCAAACGGCAAGGCGGGGGTAGTGGCCCCCATCAGCGGCATTGTTACCGCCGTAAACGCAAGTGAGGGCGCCATGGCAACCCAGTATTCCCCCCTGTGCACCATAGAAAGCCTGGAAAAGGTGAACGTGGTGGTGGCGCTTTCCCGTTACGACTTGGAACGGGTGCAGGTGGGCCAGAAGGCCACCGTTACCTCCCTTGGCAAAGAATATGCCGCCACTGTGGAAAAAATTGACGCCATGGCCACCTCCTCCACCACAACCACCGGCACCTCCAGCTTTGTAAGCTGCACGGTTTCGCTGGATGCGCCCGATGCCGACATTCACCTTGGCCTTGAGGCCACTGTGGTGATTGCCACCGGCAGGGTGGAAAACGCGGTTACCGTGCCGTTGAACGCCATAAACACCGATGTGGACGGCAGCTACTGCTATGTGGTGGAAAATGGCGTTGCGGTGCGCCGCAGTGTGGTGGTGGGCCTTTCCAGCGACACACTGGTAGAAATTAAAGAAGGCGTTTCCACAGGGGAAGAGGTTATCCTCTCTTCGCAGGATGTAACAGAAGGGGCCGCCGTTGCTGCGGTGGCCGGAACGGTGGACACGGCCTCGTCTTCCCCCCTGCAAATGGCCATAGGCTAAAACAAAAGGCCTGCGGGCAGGAGAGGTGAGAGATATGAGGCAAACCTATGAATACGCCAAAATGGCGTTTCGAAATATTACGGGCAACAAAATGCGCTCGCTGCTTACCATGCTGGGCATTATTATTGGCATTGCGGCCGTTATTATTGTGCTGTGCATTGGCAACGGCGGGCAGGAGAGCATACAGGACCAGCTTTCGGGCATTGCAAACGGCTCGGTGTATGTAATGCTTTCGGGCGACGACGCCACCCAGGCCGACGCCTTTACCGCCTCCGACATTGAGGCGGTTGCGAACATCGATGGGGTAAAGGGCGTCAGCATGGCGTCCTCTTTAAACGGCACGGCCCGCGGCACCCGCGAGGATGTGGCGGCCAGCATCAGCCTGGGCAACGGGGATATGAATGTTGTTATGCCCGCCACCCTGGAACGGGGCCGCATGTGGGACGTGGCAGATTATGCCTCGGCCCGCCGGGTGTGCACCATCGACTCCAAAGGGGCCAAGGAATTGTTCGGGTCTGACAATGTGCTGGGCATGACGGTGCAGATTACCGTATACGGGCGCACGGTAGATTTTACCATTGTGGGCATTACCAAGTCGCAGCAAACCAGCTTCAGCCGCACGGTTACCGCCGAAATACGGGCGCCTATTTCCAGCTTTGAGTCTGTTACCGACGCGGTGCAGCCGCCCTATTACCAAATTGCCCTGCTGGCCAGCGACCCGGCAAAAAGCACAAGCCTTGCCCAGCAGGTGGTGAACACCATAGAGCTGCGCCACGGCAACAGCGGCCGCGACTTGTATTATATTATGGACATTGGCCAGTACATGGCCGAAATAAACAGCGTTATCAGCCTGTTTACCACCATTATTGCGGTTATTGCGGGCATCAGCCTGCTGGTGGGGGGCATTGGCGTTATGAATATTATGCTGGTAAGCGTAACCGAGCGCACCCGCGAAATTGGCATTCGCAAGGCGCTGGGGGCCAAAACCAGAACCATTTTATTCCAGTTTTTAATGGAGAGCGCCACCCTTACGCTTATTGGCGGGGTTATCGGCATTTTGCTGGGGGTTTTGGGGGGCAGCGCCATTGGCAGTATTATGGGCATTAATGCCAGCATAGGCGTGGGGGTAATGCTGGCCATTGCCCTGTTCTCGTCGGCCATTGGCATTTTCTTCGGCATTTACCCCGCCCGCAAGGCGGCAAAGCTGAACCCCATTGAGGCGCTGCGCAGCGAATAAACAAAAACGCAGGCGGCGGGCAGAAACCGCCCGTGCCGGGCAAAACCATACACAAACACGAAAAACCGGTGCGGCCCATGGGCCGCACCGGTTTTTGGCTGTAAGCCCGGGGCCCTGCCCGCCCGGGTTTGCCGGGCAAGCAGGCAAAAGCTGTGTGCCGGTGTTTTGCCGCGAAATGTTTTTATGAGAAATTATTTTTTAATAAAGGGGGCCGCCGCGGGGCAAGGCCTGCCGCCGGGCGGCGCGGTGGCGGGTGGCGGCGCGTGCGGCGCCCGGGTGAAAAGGCTGCTTCTTTGAGGATGACGGCCCTGAAAATAAAGAGGCCTGAGAATAAAGAGCTCCAAGAATAAAGAGGCCCCAAGAATAAAAACCCAAGGCTAAAGAGCCCGGCGGGCACTTTGGGGTTGAATGAGCCACTGTAAACGGGCGGTGCTGCCCTTGCCAAAACGGGAAAGGGCTTTAAAAAAAAGGAGTGCGGGGCGCCGCTTTGGCGCAAAAGCCTGCGAAATCATAACCACTAGTTTACTAGTAGTTTGCACAGCCCCTGAAAAGGGCTGATACCGGCTTGGCCCCTCAAGGGGCATCGAATCATATTATCGCACCACATGCCCCGCCACCCGTAAACGGGTAAATGGCATCGCCGGTAATTGCTTTCGTACTTATTAGGGCACATTTGCAGGGCGTTTCCCCTGCGGGGAAACCTGTTTCTAAAGCATTATTTATCTCCCACCAGTAGAACTGGTGGTTCAAAAATACTAAAGCAAGAACAAAGAAAACCCCGCCTGCGTATGCAGGCGGGGCAGGAAACACAATTAGTCGCTGACGTAGGGCAGCAGTGCAATGTGGCGTGCACGCTTAATTGCCAAAGTCAGGGCGCGCTGGTGTTTTGCGCAGGTGCCGGTAACACGGCGGGGAATAATTTTAGCGCGTTCGCTGGTGTATTTGCGCAGGCGGGCGGTATCTTTGTAGTCGATGCCGTTTACACGGTCAACACAAAAGCTGCAAACCTTTTTGCGGCCGCGGCGCACTGGCCTTCCACCACCGGAACGGCCTTCGCTTCTTTCATAAGCCATGGTGGTTACCTCCTTTAAAGGATACGCGTGCTGAAAGCACGTTCAACAGAAAAATAAAACAAATTAGAACGGAAGGTCTTCACTGTCGTCAATTACCGAGAAATCATCGGGTTCGCCGGCAGAGTAGGCCGCAGGCTCTTGCTCGGAAATGCGCGCGGGCATTTGGGCAAAGCCGCCCTGGCCGCCGCCCGAAGAAGTTTTGGAATCGGCAAAATGCAGGTTGTCGGCAACAATTTCATACACCTTGCGTTTTTTGCCCTCTTTGTCTTCATAGGTGCGGGTTTGCAGCGAGCCGTTTACAGCAATAAGCTGGCCCTTGCGAAAATATTTCGCGGCAAATTCAGCAGAGCTGCGCCAGGCAACAATATCCAAAAAGTCTGTTTGGCGTTCGCTGCCGGGCTTTACATAGCTGCGGTCGCAGGCAATGGTAAAGGTAGTAGTGCTCACACCGTTCGGGGTTTTCCGCAACTCGGGGTCTGCCACGAGACGGCCCATCACAGCAATTACATTGAGCATTACTCTTTCGCCTCCTGTTCAGCTTCGGTTGTTTTTTCTTCAGCGGGTTCGGCAGCGGGTTCCGCTTTGGCGGCTTCTACTTCTTCTTTGGCTACAACCAAAGTGCGCAGAATGCCGTCGGTAATGCCGTATACACGCTCCAGCTCGGCGGGGAAGCCCGGCTCGCTTGTGAAATTGATTAAGGTGTAAACGCCCTCTTCTTCCTTGTTAATGGGGTAGGCAAGGCGGCGTTTGCCCCACTCGTCAACTTTGTCAATGGTTCCGTTCGCTTCAATTAAAGCTTTGAACTTACCCACAAGAGCAACGGTGGCTTCTTCATCTAATTTTGTGCTGGTTACCAACATGGTTTCGTATTTTGCCATTATAAATGCACCTCCTTCTGGACATAAGGCCCCTTTTACGGGGCAAGGATAATTCCCCATTTTTGGGGAAAGCGGCAATTCACAGCCAGTTGCCGTTGGCGGAATAGCAACTAATTATAGCAAATACCCCCGGCAATGTCAACGAAAACGGCGACCCGGTGTAAAAAGGCCCCCGCCGCGGCACAAGGGCCCGGCGGCTACATCATGCTGTTCAGGTAGGTCAGCATATCGGCCCCCACCAGCGGGTAAATGAAGGCCGAAAACAGAAACAAACCGGCCACCACCGCCGCCACCCCCAATACGCTTATACCGCCCTTTTTGCCAAGGGCCTCCTGGTACTGCTCGTTTTGGGGCAGGGCTTTGCGCAGGGCCTTTATTTTTTTGGCGCCGGCGGCCCGGTACAAATACATGGAAAACATGGAGGCGGCCAGGCGAAGCGCAAGGTTTAAAAACCATACAATTTGGCTTAAAAGGTTTATGGTGCCCTCGGTAAGGCCGGCAACCAGCGGGTTGCCCCCCATTTTCATAATGGCCAGCAGGGAGGGCACCGTAAACACCAGCATCAATACAAAATAAAGCGCGGCCCAGCCCCACATTTTCCGGTAGGCAAAGTACAGGGGCCCAAAAAAGAAGGCGCTTAAAATAAAGCTCATGTTGCTGCGGCGTTCCTCCTGCTGGGCAAGGCGCAGCAAATAATTGTTGCCGGAAGGGCCGAAAAACCGCACCCAATCGGCCTTGGGAATGCCGTCAATTTCACCGGCCATGTCCACAAAGGGCCCGGCCATGGCAAAGCCGCCCATGCCCGCCTTTTGCCAGTTGTTTTCGGCAAAGCCCGGCGCGTGCAGCGGGGCGCCGCACTGCTCGCAAAAAATATTGCGGGCGCTGTTTACGGTAGAACAGCTTGGGCAAACCACCGTATTGCCGCCGCTTTCAGCCTTGCCCGCCGGGGGTGGCGGTGCGCTGGCGGCAGGCTCTTGCTTTGGGGGGGTATACTCGTAGCCGGTGCCGTGCTTTTGGGCGTACAGGCATTGGCCCTGCGCCACATAGCACGCCCGGTGGTAGGGGGTGCCGCACTCGGGGCAAAATACAATGTCGTCGTTCTCCTTGAAGCTTTGCTTGCATACGGGGCATTCCCCCGGTAAGTGGGCCATTTGCTTCCTCCTTGCGGGCAGCGGTAAAAGGGCTGCTGTAAAACCGGCGCGGGCCGCTGTATATAAATTTTATTGTAACGCATATATGCGCAAAAAGCAAAATGATTCTGCCGCGCGGGGCGGTGCAAAAGTGCTTTTACAGCCACGGGGCAGCCGCTGCGGGGGTGGTTCTTTACACGGGGGCGGGTTTTGCATATAATTATAAGGCGAACAGAAGAGTTTTTGGCGGCGGAAGGCCCTTTGCAAAGGGGTTTTCAGGCCCTTGCGAGGGGCTGCCAAAACCCGAAGCAACCGCCCCAAAGGGGCGGCAGGAGGAAATATGCTGTTACAGGACGAAGCCAAGCGGAGAATTTCTGAAATTACCCCCGAAATAAAAGACCTTGCCGACGCGCTGGGCATAGAAGCGCAAAAGAGAAGGCTGGAGGAGCTGGAGACCCGCTCTTCCATGCCGGAGTTCTACAACGACGCCGCGGCCTCCACCAAGGTGTTTGCCGAGATGAGCGGCATTAAGGGGCGCCTTGAGCAGTATGGCCGCCTTACCGGCCTTTTGGGCGACGCCGAAACCCTGCTGGAGCTTTGGGAGGAAGGGGACGCCGACGCCGGGCCCGAGTGCGAGGCCGCCATAAAGGCGATGGAGGAGCTGGGCCGCGAGATGCGGCTGGTTACCCTGCTTACCGGCGAGTACGACGGCAACAACGCCATTCTTACCCTTCACGCCGGGGCGGGCGGCACCGAAGCGCAGGACTGGGTGGAAATGCTGCTGCGCATGTACCAGAAGTATGCCGCGGCCCACGGCTTTAAAACCACCGTGCTGGATTTTCTGGATGGAGACGAGGCGGGCATAAAAAGCGCCTCGGTGCTGGTGGAGGGCGAAAACGCCTACGGCTTTTTGAAAAGTGAAAACGGGGTGCACCGCCTTGTGCGGGTATCTCCCTTCGATTCCTCGGGGCGGCGGCACACCAGCTTTGCCTCGCTGGAGGTAATGCCCGAAATTCAGGAGGACAAAAGCGTTCAAATTCGGCCGGAGGACATTAAAATGGATGTGTACCGCGCTTCCGGCGCAGGGGGGCAGCACATCAACAAAACCTCCAGCGCGGTGCGCCTGACCCACCTGCCCACCGGCATTGTGGTTTCCTGCCAAACTGAGCGCAGCCAGCTGCAAAACCGCGAAACCGCCATGAAAATGCTGGTTTCCAAGCTGGTGCAAATTAAAGAGCGGGAGCACCTGGATAAAATTGACGACATTAAGGGCGTGCAAAAAGAAATTGCCTGGGGCAGCCAAATTCGCAGCTATGTGTTTATGCCCTACACCCTGGTGAAGGACCACCGCACCGGCTATGAAAACGGCAACGTAAACGCCGTGATGGACGGCGATTTGGACGGCTTTATCAACGCCTATCTGAAGGCCGCCGGCAAGGGCGAGCTGAGCGCGGCCGCCGCCGAAGAGATGTAAGGGCGCCCGCCCGCCGCCATGGCAAGGCGCTGGCCGGGCAGCCTGCAAGGCGCTTCGAAAGGCACCGGTGCGGTACACAGGGCCGGGCTGCGCCCCAAGGGGCCTTTCCCTTGCGCCTGCCGCTTTTCCACCGCACAGCGGCAATGGTTGGGCCTGTTCCGCTTTTTGTGAATTGGCGGCCAGCCTTTTGTGTATATGTGTATATAAAAAATAAGGGGCTTTGAAAAAACCAAAGCAGCCCCCACCGGCAGAACCGGCGGTTTTGCCGGTAAAAGAAAAAGGCCCCGCATTGTTTTTTTGCAAAACAATGCGGGGCCTTTTGTTCGGCGCGCAAAGGCGGGGTTAGGCGGGCAGCAGCGCTGTGGCAGAGCCGGGGGCATAGGCCGCCGCCTCTATGGTAATTTCAAACTGGGTTTCGTAGCTTTGCTGCTCCTGGTTCCATACATCGGTTTGGGTGTTGGCCAGCATTTGCTCCCGGCTCCAGCCCAACTCAAAGGGGCCGTCCAGCCAAAGGCTGTAGCGCTCGGGGGCGGCCCCGTTTTCATCGGGCACGCTGTAAAAGCTTACATAGTCAAGGTGGGGCACAACGGTTTGCAGGGTGGCCAGCACCTCGCGGCTGGCGGTAATGAAAGCCTCTTTGTCTTCGGCATTTCCGGAAAAATAAACCCGGGCCTGTATGTAATGCTGGGGCTGCAGGGTGCCCAGCTGCAGGCCTGCGGTATAGTCCTGCGGGTCTATGTTGAGATAGCTTTGCACCCGGGTAATGTCGCCCCTGCCTTTCAGGGCCTCGTAGGCGGCATTGTCCATTGCAAGGGTAAGGCTTCTTCCGGTGCTGCCGGCCATATCCTGCCGGGTAACCCAGTCGGGAATAAAGGCGAACAAAAGGGAAGCGCCAATTAAAATAAGGCAAACAAAAACACTCAGCACATCGTATTTCAGCTTTTGAAGGCCGGGGGTAAAATTGGCAACCAAAATTTCCAGCCCCAAAAACACCAGCACAACGGGCGCCAGCTTTAACACAAGGGGAAAGTTAAAATTTGGTATAAAAACCCGCAGCACCAGAAAAACGCCGGTGGCAATGAGGGACAAAGCCATTGAGAAGGTGCCCACCCGCCGCACCCGCTGGGGCGGGGCCTGCTGCGGCTGGCCGGGCGGGGAAGAAGCGGGCGGGGAAGAAGCGGGCGGGTTTTGCGGGGTGGGCTGCTGTGGGGCCCCGCCCCCCAGTGTTTCGGGCGTGTTAGCGGTGTTCATAGCGTTTCCTCCTGGCGGCGGTGCGCAGCAGCAGGGCAACGGCCCCGGCAAGGGCCAATACAATTACAAGCCCCGCGCCCGCCTGCAAGGCCCGCTCCCTCTCTTTTACGGCAGAAAGTAAAAAGGCGTTCTGTTCCATGGTTACTCGTGTTCTCCTTTGTCGTTATAGGGCACAATGTCGTCCTTGGGGGGCTGGCCACCCTTTCTGAAAAACAGCAGCCAAAGGCCGGCGCCCAGTATGGCCAGCGCCACCACCAGGGTGGGCAGATTTTGCAAAATGGAAACGAAGAGGGGGAACCTGTCGCTTAAACGCCACAAAATTGGCATAATAAAATTGCTGTAAATTATAATAACACCGGCGGCTACAAGGGCCCACCCCAAAATTTTGCCGCCCTTTCCCTTCAGCGCGCCGGGGGTAATATTTTTTTGCTGCAGCCAGGCGGCGCTGGGAAGGTAGTCGTCGGCAAAGGCGGCGCGCTGCTCGTTGCTCAAAGCCCGTATATTAAAGCTGTCGAAGAAGGAAAAGGCCCAGGCCACCAGCAAAAAAATGCTAAGCGGGCCCACGTTCAGCAATACCGAAATAAACAACAGCACGCAAAACCAAAACAGCAGCGAAACACCCCGCCGCATATAGCCCTGGTACATTTGCCCGCAGCCGGGCAAAAAGGAAAAGCAAAAGGTTAAAAATCCATTTTTTCTCATTGATACATACTCCCTAACTTTATATAAGGTGTGCGGGGCCGGCGGGCAGGGTTAGTTTGCCGTGCTGCTTGGGGCGGGCGTGCTGTTTGCGGCAGCTTCGCTTTGGGCGGGGGTTTTAAATTCTTTTTCGGGGTTGCTTTGGTTGAACACCGCTTCCCGCTGCTTGTTTTCAGCGGCGCGCTGCTGGGCGGCGCTGCTTGCCCCGCTTTGCGGGGCGGCGGCAAAAAGCCCCCCAAAGAAGTTGTTCAGCGACTGCGAAATTTCACCCGCCGCCTGGTTCATGCGCGTTCCCAGCGGCAGCTGGGTGGTTTGGGCGGCGCCCGCCGCCTGGCCGGTGGGGTTTGGGGCCGAAAGCGAGGGCAGGGCAAAATTGCCCACGGCCCACAGCACAACGGCAAGGCAGGCCGCCGCGGCCACGGTGCCGCTGCGGTTGAAGAACAATAGCTGCGCCCGCCTGCGCCGGCTGCGCAGCACCGGCTGCCGCAAGGGGGCTTCGGGGGCCAGCAGGGTTTCTTCGGTAAGCAAGGCGGTGTATTTTGCCAGGCATTCATCGCAAAAGCTCAGGTGCTCGGCGGCCTCCAGGCTTTCCAGTTCGGTAAGGCGGCCTTCGCCAATGGCGCATAGGCCCTCTTCGGTCAAATGTCCGTTTTCATAAAACAGTTCCATGTTGGCCCTCTCCTTTCAGTTTTTGCTGCAACAGGTGTTTGGCGCGGTAAAGCTGGGTGTGTACGGTTTTTACGGGGCGCGCCAGCCTGCCGGAAATTTCTTCCACGCTTTTTTCTTCCAAAAAATACAAAATGGCAACCTGGTGGTAGGGCTCTTTCAGCGCCTTAATTTCACCGGCAGTTTGCTGTGCGGCCTCACTGCTTATATAAATGTCCTCGGGCTGTGCGGCGGTTATAAACAGGGCGCCCTTTTCTTCGGGCATGGTTTCTTGCCCGGCGGCCACAACCCTGCGGTTGTAAGCGCTTTTCAGCTGGTCTTTTGCCTTGTTGGCGGCAATGCGCGCCAGCCAGGGCTTTATGCTTTCTTCGGGGCAGGAGTCGATGTGGGTGTAGGCAGAGAGGAAGGTCTCCTGTGCAAGGTCTTGGGCGGTGTGGTGGTTGCGGGTAAACTGGTAGCAAATGGTATACACCAGCTTTTCGTATTGGTTGATCAGTTCTGCAAACTGTGCCTCGGTCATCTGCTGCGCCCCACCACCCTTCCGCTCCCCTGCAAAAATTATAACGACGCGGCGGGGGGCCTTTCTTCAACTATACACCAAAAAAACAAACAAAGCTGACCGGGGGCAAAAGGGCAGCGGGGTTTGCCTGCGGCGGGGGGCTGTGCTATAATTTGCCTGAACACCCGCAGGTTATTTCCCGGCGGTTTGTGCAGGGCCCCGGGCGGGGCGCGGCAGTGGCCTGTGCTCCCCGCTTTGCCTGTAATTTTGCCGGGTTTTGGCCGCAATTTGCCCGGGTTCAAAACCGCCTTTTAACGGGCGGGTATTCTGAGAAAAAAGGTGAAAAGAATGGATTCCCAAAAACTGGAACGGCAGATAGATGAATTTATAACAGAAAACAGGCAAAACATAATCGACAGCCTTGGCCGCCTTGTGGCGGTGCGCAGCGTGGAAGACCCCGCCACCGCGGGCCCCGGCGCGCCGTTTGGCAAGGGCCCCCGCCAAGCGCTGGACACCGCCCTTGCCATTGCGCAGGAGCTGGGCCTTGCCACCAACAGCGGCGAGGGCTACCTTGGCTGGGCAGAGCTGCCGGGCAGGCAAAAGGAATACCTTGCCACCATTGCCCACGTGGACGTTGTGCCCGAGGGCGAAGGCTGGACGGGCGACCCCTACACCCTGCGGGAAAAAGAGGGCTGGCTGCTGGGCCGCGGCGTAACCGACGACAAAGGCCCCGGCGTTTTGTGCCTGTACGCGGCCAAATTTTTTAAAGAGCTGGGCGAAGAGCAGCCCTATACCCTGCGCATTTTGCTGGGCTGCAACGAGGAAACCGGCATGAAGGACGTGGGGCATTACCTGGCCCATAACCCGCAGCCGCTTTTCTGCTTTACCCCCGATGCCGATTTCCCCGTTTGCAACGGGGAAAAGGGGCACAAAGACGGCAGCTTTGTTTCCCCCGTGCTGCGGGGCAACCTTGTGGAATTTGCGGGCGGCATTGCCAACAATGTGGTGCCCGACCGTGCCACCTGCCTTGTGAAAGCCGACGCGGCCGGCCTTGCCGATACGGCAAGGGTAACCGTAACCGCGGAAAACGGCATGGCCCGCCTGCACGCAAAAGGGGTGGGCGGCCATGCGGCCATGCCCCAAAACAGCGTGAACGCCATTGGCCTTTTGGTAAACTACCTGCTGGAAAACAACCTGGCCACCCCCGAGGAAAGCCGCTGTTTACAGCTTTTGCAATAGCTGCACGGCGCCACCGACGGCAGCGGCCTTGGCATTGCCTGCCGCGACGAGGTGTTCGACCCGCTTACCTGCATTGGCGGCATTATTAAGCTGGAAGGCGGCAGGCTTACGCAATATATGGACATTCGCTTTCCCACCGCCACCACAGGGGAAATGCTGGTACAGCAGCTGTCGGCGGCAGCCGGGGGCTTTGGGGCCGATTATGTGAGCGGCCGCACGGCAGAGCCTTTTTATGTGCCCGCAACCTCGGCCCCCATTCAAACCCTTGTGCAGGTGTACAATGAGGTTACCGGCCAAAACAAAAAGCCCTTCACCATGGGCGGCGGCACCTACGCCCGCCATTTCAGCCACGCCGTAAGCTTTGGCCCCGAAGAAATGGGGGAGGTAAAGCCCGCGTTTGCAGGGCCTATCCACGGCGCCGACGAGGGCATTTCCATAGAAGGCATGTTCCGGGCGCTTAAAATTTACATACTGGCCCTGTGGCGGCTGCAACAGCTGCAATACCGGTAAAAGCGGTAATGTGCCGGCAGAGCAGGTTTTTTTGCGGGCGCTGCCCTATGGAATAGCGCAAAGCGGCGGCGATAAGCCGTTAAAAAAATATCATATTTTGTCCAAATTTGCTTGCGCCCCCCGCACCGTTTGGGTATAATATAGGATGGTTGGAAAGAGGGCGCTGTACGCCCGGCAAATGTGTGCCGCGGGCCTTGCCCGGTTTTGAAATTTCAACAATAGAATTGGCTATAAAAAGGAGTTTTCACTATGGGTCTTGGCAAAGTTACAGTGGACGATATTGATGTAAAGGGCAAACGTGTTTTGGTGCGTGTAGATTTCAACGTTCCGTTGAAGGACGGCGTAATTACCAACGACAATCGCATTGTTGCGGCGCTGCCCACCATTAAAAAGCTGGTTGAAAACGGCGGCAAGGTAATTTTGTGCAGCCATTTGGGCAAGCCCAAAAACGGGCCGGAAGAAAAATTCTCGCTGGCCCCCTGCGCCGTTCGCCTTTCCGAGCTGCTGGGCAAGCCGGTGGTGTTTGCAAACGACGACGAGGTGGTGGGCGCCAATGCCCGCAAGGCTGTTGCCGAAATGAAGGACGGCGATGTGGTGCTGCTGCAAAACACCCGTTTCCGCAAAGAGGAAACCAAAAACGAGCCCGCCTTCAGCAAAGACCTTGCCAGCCTGTGCGACGTGTATGTGGACGACGCCTTCGGCTCTTCCCACCGGGCGCACTGCAGCACCGTAGGCGTTACCGAGTTTGTGAAAACCACTGCCGTGGGCTATTTGATGGGCAAGGAAATTGAATACCTTGGCAATGCGGTAAACAGCCCCAAGCGCCCCTTTGTGGCCATTTTGGGCGGCGCCAAGGTTGCCGACAAGCTGAACGTAATTGACAACCTGCTTACCAAGGTGGATGTGCTGATTATTGGCGGCGGCATGGCCTATACCTTATTAAAGGCGCAGGGGCAGGAAGTGGGCAAAAGCCTAGAGGACGACGAAAAGCTGGGCTATTGCCGCTATATGCTGAAAAAAGCCGAAGAAAA
>JBKEBR010000151.1:0-8586 GCA_047973285.1 Oscillospiraceae bacterium
CCCCCGGTGCCAAACACCCGTTGTACAGCAAACGGCGGCGGGGCAGGGCCCGGTTTTTTCAGACGCATTTCCCGCCCAGCAGGGCGGTTATTTGCCCCCCGCCGCCCCCTGGGGCCCTTTGGCGCAGCCGCCCCCGGTGTGGCAGCCGGAGGCCGAGTGGAAGGATCGCCCCGGACAGGACAGCTATTTGGAGGAGATAAAGGCCCTGGCGGGCAACAAAACCACCGGGCAGTTTTTGCTTCTTTTGTTTTTTGGGCTGTTCCCGCTGGCGGGCATTGCCGTAAGCCTGCTGTGGGCCTTTGGCAAAAATACCGACGGGCAAACCCGCGCGCTTGCCCGGGCCATGCTTTGGCTGCACGGCGCCGCCCTTTTGCTGGCCATTGCAGGCCTTGGCGCCTGGGTGCTGGGCCTTTTGCCCCAGTACACGGGGGGTATTTCGGTATAGGGCGGCAAGTTTGGCGTATATAAAGCATGCAGGGGCGCACCAAACCTTCCCCGGTGTGTTATTTTGAAAGGAGTACTGTATGAAAAAGACGATATCGGCGGTTCTTTTCTGCCTGCTGCTGGGGGCGATGTTTGCGGCCTGCGGGGGCGCTGCCTCGGGGGCGGCCACGGGTTCCACACAAAATTACAGTGAAATTATTGCCGCCACCCGCACCGAGGAGGACGCGGGCCTGATGCCCATTGTTACCGGCACAGAGGACGACAAAATTGGGATGCTGACCTTTGTGAAGCTGAACGTGGAGGACACCCAACGCTTTGCCTTAAGCGCAAGCCTTATTAACATTAGGGCCTACGCCGTTGCCATTGTTTTGCCGGCCGAGGGCAGGGAGCAGGCGGTGAAGGACACCCTGAACGCCTTTGTAGACACCCAGAAGAAGGCTTTTGAAAATTACCTGGCCGACCAGTATGAAATTGCCAAGGGGGCCATTGTTGAAAAGGCGGACACCGGCGAAATTATACTGGTGATGGCCGAAAATGCCGGCGATATTATGCAGCAGATTAAGGCCGGGCTGAGCGCGTAGCTGCGGCGGGCGCCTTGCGGGCGGGCAGTGCCGCAGGCGGTTTTGCCCCCGAAGTACAGGGAAAAAGAATTCTTTTGTACAAAAAACAGAGGCAAAAGAACAAAAACATGGCGGGTATGTAAAAATTAATTACATACATTGCAATGTTAAAAACCGCATGCTATACTCTAACAAAAGAAAAATACCGCGGCGTTTGCCGCCGGTTGGCGCATGGCAAAGGAGTGTGGGTTATGGTGAAAAAGAATACGGCAGTTGAAAACTATGCAGTGTATACCCTGGAAACCCCTGACGGAAAAACCCTGGAGGTTGGCGACTTCAGCCGTGAAAATGGCGGCGGCGTACGAATTTGGGCGGCGGCGGATACCGACACCCAAAAGTGGCAGCTTGAAAAGGTTGTGGATGATTTTTACAAAATCATCAATGTTTTTTCCGGCAAGGTGCTGGATGTGGCCATGCAGGGCACCGAAGACGGCACCGGCGTGCACCAGTGGGAATATATCGGCTCGGCCAGCCAGCTTTGGGCCATTGAGGAAGCGGAGGGCGGCCTTTTGAAAATAAAGTCCCGCCTTTCGGGGAAGTGCCTTGACCTTGTGGGCCTTGGCACGGCAGACGGCACCCCCGTACAAATTTGGGAGGATGTGAACGGCAGCAGCCAGGTGTGGCGGCTGGTGCCCGCCGCGCCCGCGAAGGAGAAAAAGCCCCGCGCCGCAAAGCCGAAAGCGGCTGCGGAAAAACCCGCCGCCAAGAAGCCCGCGGCCAAAAAAACGGCGGTGAAAAAGCCGGAGGCCAAAAAAGCCGCGCCGCCCAAGGCGGCTGCAAAGGCTGCGCCTGCCGCGGCGAAAAAACCGGCCGCTGCGCCCAAAACCCCCAAAACGGGCAAGGCCGCCAAAAAATAAAAAGCAAACCCGTGTGCAAATTTTGCACACGGGTTTTTTGCAGTGGTTATTTGCCCCGGTTTTTAGCGGCGGCCGCTTTTTGCGCGCAGTCTTTACAAATGCAGTTTGCCAGCAGGCTGTAGTCTAAAATGGTGGCGCCCTTGCCGAGAAAAGCTTCGGGCAGTTCAAATTCCTGCACCATTACATCCATAATTTTCCCGCATTTTACGCAGCGCAGGTGGCTGTGGGGCAGGGTGTTTGCCCCGAAGCGAACCGTTTCACCGGGAATGGTGAGGCGCTCCAGCTTGCCGCCGTCTGCCAGCAGGTTCAAATTCCGGTATACCGTGTCCAGGGAGATATTCGGCAGCAAAACCCTTGCTTTTTCAAAAACCTGTTCGGCCGTGGGGTGGCCCTTGCTTGCGCGCACAATTTCCAGTATGGCGTGCCGTTGTTTTGTCATACCCATACGAAACCCTCTTTGTCAGAATAAACATTAAGCATAATGTTCAATTAGTATATCGGTTTTTACGCAAAAATGTCAATATTGGCCCGCAAAGGTTGACAGGCTTCCACAGAATATGTTTAAATATTTTTAGGAAACGTTCCCAAAAACCAGGAAAGTGAAAGAGGTGTAAAAATGGAAGACAAGAAGCTTACCCACATTAGCGGCGCACCGGTGGCCGACAACACCAATTCTATTACCGCAGGAGAGAGAGGGCCTATTGGCCTGCAGGATGTGTGGCTGCTTGAAAAGCTGGCCCATTTTGACCGGGAGGTAATTCCCGAGAGGCGCATGCACGCCAAGGGCAGCGGCGCATTCGGCACCTTTACCGTAACGGGAGACATTACAAAGTACACCCGCGCCAAGCTGTTTTCAGAGATAGGGAAAAAGACCGAAACCTTTGTTCGTTTTTCCACGGTTGCCGGGGAGCGCGGCGCCGCCGATGCGGAACGGGATATTCGCGGCTTTGCCACCCGGTTTTATACTGAAGAGGGCAACTGGGATTTGGTGGGCAACAATACCCCCGTATTCTTTTTGCGCGACCCCCTTCGCTTTCCCGATTTGAACCATGCCGTAAAGCGCGACCCCAAAACCAACACCCGTTCGGCCCAGAACAACTGGGACTTTTGGAGCTCGCTGCCGGAGGCCTTCCACCAGGTAACCATTACCATGTCGGACAGGGGAATTCCTGCCAGCTACCGCCACATGCACGGTTTTGGCAGCCATACCTTCAGCATGTACAACGCCCAAAACGAGAGGACGTGGGTAAAGTTTCATTTGCGCTGCGAGCAGGGCATTCAAAACCTTACCGACCAGGAGGCCGAAGTTTTGGTGGGCAAAGACAGGGAAAGCCACCAGAAGGATTTGTTTGAGGCCATTGAACGGGGAGATTTCCCACGGTGGACCATGAAAATTCAAGTGATGACCGAGGAGCAGGCAGACGCCCACCGGGAGAACCCCTTTGACATTACCAAGGTGTGGAGCCAGAAGGAATACCCGCTGATTGAGGTGGGTGTGCTGGAGCTGAACCGCAACCCCGAAAATTATTTTGCCGAGGTGGAGCAGGTGGCCTTTAACCCCGCCCACGTGGTGCCGGGCATTGGGCATTCGCCCGACAAGCTGCTGCAGGGCAGGCTGTTCTCTTATGGGGACGCCCAGCGCTACCGCCTTGGCGTGAACAAAGATTTGATTCCGGTAAACAAGCCCCGGTGCCCGGTACACGCCTACCACCGCGACGGCGCCATGCGGGTGGACGACAACTACGGGGGCACCATTGGCTACGAGCCCAACAGCTACGGCGAGTGGGCCGAGCAGCCAAACCAGAAGGAACCCCCGCTGCCATTGCAGGGTGCCATGTACCACTACGAGCCAAAGGATGATGTAACCGACGACTGCTACCGCGCCGCCGGGGACCTGTACCGCCTGATAAGCGACGGGCAAAAGCAGGTGCTGGCCGAGAACACGGCCCGCAACATGAACGGTGTTACCGAAAATGTAAAATACCGCCATGCCGCCCACTGCTATATGGCCGACCCCGGCTATGGCGACAGGGTTTGCGCCGAAATGGGCCTGGATGCGGCCAAAGCCAGAGAGCTTTCCAAGCTGACCCACGCCCAGTTGATGGAGGCTACCCGGCCCGCAAAGGCCTAAGGGCGCCGCGGCAGGGGCGGCCCGGCTGCCCCGGAAAGGAACCCAAATGAATTTTACAGGTGTTTTGGTGGGCTGCGGCGTGTTTTTAATTATTGGCGTGCTGCACCCTGTGGTGATTAAAGCGGAATATTACATTGGCAAGCAGGTTTGGCCGGTGTTTGCCGCGGCCGGTATTGGCTGTGTGGTGGTTTCGCTGTTTGCAGGCAATGTACTGGTGTCGGTGCTGGTGTCGGTATTGGCGTTTTCGCTGTTCTGGAGCATCAAAGAATTATTTGAGCAAGAAGAGCGGGTGAAAAAGGGCTGGTACCCGGCAAACCCTAAAAAGATGGGAGAGCCGGAGGAAACCCGGCTGCCGGGCACCGCAAAAAAATAAGCGTACCACTTAAAAAGGGAAGGCGGCTGCCTTCCCTTTTTTGGCGCCTGTTGTAAGGGCCGGTTATTCGCCGCCAACCCAGCGGGGGGCGGTTTCCCATGTGGCGGCGCCCCGGGCAAGGCTTTGCGGCACATGCAGAATGCGCTGGTTGGCGCTGCCCCGAAAGCGCAGGTTTAAATTTTTTTGCGGCAGCTCAAAACGGCCGTCTATTAAAATATCCACCAGGGAGAGCAGGTCTTTTTGGGCGGTGCTGCCCGCCAGCAGCTCTTCAAAGGTATAGCCGCTGTAGGCCGCCAGCTCGTACCGCCCGGTTTTTCGCAGCAGGCGGGCCAGCGCCGCAAAGGCCTCGGGCTGGGCAAAGGGCTCGCCCCCTGAGAAGGTAACCCCGCTGCAAAGCGGGTAGCGCCCAATGCGGGCGAACAATTCGCTGACGCTCACCATTTCCCCGCCTGTAAAAGGGTGGGTGGCCGGGTTGTGGCAGCCGGGGCAGTTGTGGGGGCAGCCCTGGCCAAACACAACGCACCGCAGGCCGGGCCCGTCTACAATGGAATCGCCCACAAAGCCGGACAGCCGCAAAAGAACAGGGGCACCCGCTTCGCGGATGCCCTGCCCATTTTGGTAATTGCCTTGCTTACACATGCAGGTCGTGCTTCACACGGTCGTGTTCTTCCGCTTTTTTTGCATCGTTCCATTTGTCCATGGTGCCCACCAAATAGCCGGTAATGCGGCGAATGCGCTCGAAGCCTACGTTTTTGCCCGCGTCCTGCGGAATATTTGTTTTTTCCATCGTTCATTCTCCTTTGTTTATAGGGGCTTTGCGGGTGCAAAGCCTGTAAAGTGTGGTTACCGGCACCCGCAAAATTCTACAATTTCGGGGTACTGCTTGCGAAGCTCGTCTATTTTTTCGGGGGCAATGGCCTCTCCTTCACGGCGGCCGCAGCGGGGGCACACATCGTTGATGATGCCGATGTAGCCGCAAACAGGGTCGCGGTCTACCGGGTGGTTGATGGAGCCGTACCCAACCCCGGCGTCGTGCATGCAGCGCACAATTGCCATAAACGCTTCCAGGTTTTCGGCGGTGTCGCCGTCCAGCTCTACGTAGGTGATATGCCCTGCGGGGGTTAAGGCGTGGTAGGGGGCTTCCTTTTGAATTTTCTCGTAGGCGGAAATGTTGTAGTACACCGGCACATGGAAGGAGTTGGTGTAGTAGTCGCGGTCGGTTACGCCCTCAATAGAGCCGTATTTTTTGCGGTCGGCCCGCACAAACCGGCCCGAAAGGCCCTCGGCGGGGGTGGCCAGCAGGGTAAAGTTCATGCCCATTTCCTTGCTTTTGTTTACCGTAAAGTCGTACATATACCGTACAATGGAAAGGCCTTTTTGCTGCATTTCCTCGCTTTCACCGTGGTGGTGGCCATACAGCGACACCAGGGTTTCGGCAAGGCCGATAAAGCCAATGCTGAGGGTGCCGTGCTTCAAAACCTCGCGCAGCTCATCGTTGGGGCCAAGCTTTTCAGAGTCCATCCAAACGCCCTGCCCCATAAGGAAGGGGAAGTTGCGCACCTTCTTTTTGGCCTGAATTTCAAAGCGGTCTAACAACTGGCGGGCCACAAGGTCCAGCATTTTGTCGAGCCCGGCGTAAAATTTTTCTTCGCTGCCCTTGGCCTCAATGGCAAGGCGGGGCAGGTTAATGGAGGTGAAGGAAAGGTTGCCGCGGCCAAAGGCGGTTTGGCGGGTGGGGTCGTACACGTTGCCCATTACGCGGGTGCGGCAGCCCATGGTGGCCACTTCGGTTTCGGGGCGGCCGGGCACGTAATACTGGGCGTTGTAGGGGGCGTCCAGGTTGGTGAAGTTAGGGAAAAGGCGTTTGGCGCTGCAGCGGCAGGCCAGCTCAAACAAATCGTAGTTGGGGTCGCCCGGGTCGAAGTTTACGCCCTTTTTCAGCTTGAAGATTTGAATGGGGAAAATGGGGGTTTCGCCGTGGCCAAGGCCGGCCTCGGTGGCCAGCATTACGTTTTTCATCACAAGGCGGCCTTCGGGGCTGGTGTCGGTGCCGTAGTTGATGGAGGAAAACGGCGTTTGGGCCCCGGCGCGGGAATGCATGGAGTTGAGGTTGTGCACCACGGCTTCCATGGCCTGGTAGGTGCGGCGGTCGGTTTCCTTTTCGGTGGTGGCGGGCACAAAACGAATGATGTGCGCTGCGGTGTCCTCGCCCGCCTCTTCGGCCAGAATAGCCTCGAACGCGTCTAAAAAGCCTTGCTCAATGGCCAGCTTGGGGCCGCTGCCGGCTGTTTGCTCGGCCTTTTCGCACAGGGCCTTTACGCCGTCTTTGGTCCACTCTTTCTCACCGGCCAGCAGCTGCAAAGCCTTTAAAACATTTTCAATGAAAAGGCGGCGGTAGGTTTTGGCAACCCCCTTGCCCAGGCCGTAATCAAAGTTGGGAATGCTTTGGCCGCCGTGCTGGTCGTTCTGGTTGGACTGTATGGCAATGCAGGCCAGGGCGGCGTAGCTTTGAATGTCCTGCGGCTCGCGCAAAAAGCCATGCCCGGTGGAAAAGCCGCTTTCAAACAGCTGGGCTATGTCAATTTGGCAGCAGGTGGTGGTAAGGGAGTAAAAGTCGAAATCGTGGATGTGAATCCAGGCTTCGTCGTAGGCGGCGGCCTGCTCTTTGGTGAGCAGGTGAGAGCTGTTATAGGCCTTTGCCGCCGCCGCGCCCAGTTGCAGCATGCTGCCCATAGAGGTGTTGCCGTCTACGTTGGCATTGTCTCGCTTTAAGTTGGAGCTGCGGGCGTCGGCATGGGTAATTTCGTCGCAGGCCTTCATTAAGGAGGTATTGCTCTCCCGCACCTGGGTGCGCTGCGCCCGGTACAAAATATAGCTTTTGGCCGCGTCTTCGTGGCCGGTGTGCATTAAGGCGCGCTCTACCTCGTCCTGAATGTCCTCAATGCGGTAGCTTTGGCCGGTGTACTGCTTTTCCAGCCCTTCGCCCACAAGGTTGGCAATGCGGGCGGCTTCGGCGGCATTGTCTACCCCGGTGGCGGCAAGGGCCTTTAAAATGGCGTTGGCAATTTTTTGCTCGTCGTAAAATACTTCCCGCCCGTCTCGCTTGATAATGGTTCGTGTTTTTGTATAAAGCATAGTTCCGTCCCCCAAAAAAATACCCACCCGGGTTTATGTTGGTGTTATACCGGGTGTTAATACTACTTTAGCATACAAGATATGGTGCGTCAAGGAAAAAAAACAACAAAAATCCACAATATATTTTGTGATAATCATTGCCCACAAATTGGCATGTTTTCTGTAAAAAACATAAAATTTCAGTAAAATGCCGCTGAAAGTGCCGCTTGCCGTACCGGAAAGCGGGTGTTATAATTGGCCCAAGCGGGCAACTGCCAACAATAGATTTGCTTTTTATTGAAAGAAAGGTGGAAAGATATATGAAACTGGTATTGGTACGCCATGGTGAGAGCGAATGGAACCGCCTGAACCTGTTTACGGGCTGGACGGACGTGGAGCTTTCCGACAAGGGGCGGGCCGAAGCCGCCGAGGGCGGCCGGCTGCTGAAAGCTGAGGGGTACGATTTTGATATTTGCTATACCTCTTACCTGAAAAGGGCCATTCACACCCTGAATTTTGTATTGCAGGAAATGGACAGGGAATGGCTGCCGGTGGAAAAAAGCTGGAAGCTGAACGAGCGGCATTACGGCGCCCTGCAGGGGCTGAACAAAGCGGAAACCGCCGAAAAATACGGCGAAGAGCAGGTGAAAATATGGAGGCGTTCTTTTGACATTACCCCGCCCCCGCTGGAAGAGACCGACCCCCGCAGCCCCCGCCAGCAGGCGCAGTACCGCGGGCAGAACCCGGCCGAGCTGCCCCTTACCGAAAGCCTTGCCACCACCATAGAACGGGTAATGCCCTATTTTAACGAGGTAATTCGCCCCCAAATGCAGGCGGGCAAGCGGGTGCTTATTGCGGCCCACGGCAACTCTTTGCGCGCCCTTGTAAAGGTATTTGAAGGGCTTAGCGAGGAAGAGATTATCAATGTGAATATTCCCACCGGGGTGCCGCTGGTATATGAATTTGACGACGCCTTTAAGGTGAGCAACAAGTTTTACCTGGGCGATGCCGCCGCCATTGAGGCGAAAATGCAAAGCGTTGCCAACC
>JBKEBR010000152.1:0-5867 GCA_047973285.1 Oscillospiraceae bacterium
CGTTGTGGTGCCTGCCGCCGAGGCAGACGCCGCCCTGGCCGCCCTGCGCGGGCAAGGGGAAAACGCCTATTTTCTGGGCGAAATTGTGGCGGGCGACGAAGGGGTTTTGGTATGAAGCGCATTGCCGTTTTGGTTTCGGGCGGGGGCACCAACCTGCAGGCCCTGCTGAACACCGCGGCCCGCGGGGAAATTCCCCACGGAGAAATTGCGCTGGTGGTTTCTTCAAACCCCAACGCCTACGCCCTGGCCCGCGCCCAAAGCGCCGGGGTGCCCACCGTGGTGCTGGCCCGCAAAAGCTATGCCGGGGCCGGGGCATTCGATACAGCCCTGGCCGCCACCCTGCAAAATGCCGAAATAGACCTGGTGGTGCTGGCGGGCTTTCTGTGCATTGTGGGGCCCGCGGTGCTGGCCGCCTTTCCGGGCCGCATTGTAAATGTACACCCCAGCCTTATTCCTTCGTTTTGCGGCAACGGTTTTTATGGCCTTGCCGTTCACCGGGCGGCCCTTGCGCGGGGGGTAAAAATAACCGGCGCCACGGTGCACCTGGTGAACGAAGTTACCGACGGCGGCCCCATTTTGCTGCAAAAAGCCGTGCCGGTATACCCGGCCGATACCCCCGAGCTTTTACAGCAGCGGGTAATGGAAGAGGCCGAATGGGTTCTTCTGCCGAAGGCCGTGGAAATGCTTTGCTGCGGGCAAAAATAGAATACGCGCTGTATGGTGAAACCTGCCGCCGCTATGATATACTGTTTTGTAGAATACGGTGGCCATATTCCTGCTTACATTGCCGCCGCAAGAGAGGAACCCACTATGCAAAACAAGAAGCCAAACCGCGCAATTCTGGGCATTATTGCCGCCATCTTTTTGTTTTCCGCTTTTCCCTATAGCCTTATCGTGGCTGCCATTGCCGCCATTGCCTACGTAATTTATAAAAGCGTAAAACCGGCGCAAAAGCCGCCGCAAAACCCGCAAAGGCCGCCCTCCTACCCGCCCCCCGGCGGGCAACATTCACCGCCTTCGGCAAACCAGGCCCCTCCCTACGGCGGCTATGTTTCTTTTGGCGGCCAGCAGCCGCAGCCCCATTACGCACCCCCGCCCCCGCAGGCAGCCCCTTCGGCTTTTCCGCCCGCCGCCCCACCGGCGCAGCCCCCGGCCACTCCGGCACAGCCCCCGGCTGCCCCGGCGCAAAACCCGGCCACTCCAGCGCAAAACCCGTTTGCCCCGGCCCCGGCATCTTTTTGCAATATGGCCGAACAACAATGGCCGGAACACACCCCGCGGCCCAGCCCCTCTGCGCGGCCTGCGCCCGGAGCCGGGCGCCCTGCCCAGCCGCAGCGCCCCGGGCCTGCTGCGGGCACCTTGCCCGACACCACCGGCTTTTCCTTTGACACAAACCGGGAGGATGATTTCTGGAAGCAGGACAAAGACGAAAATTTCTGGAAAACCGAAAAATCCCCCTGGGACACGCCCCAATAAGTTTTCCTCTTTCCAGCTGCCCGTACAAAATGCCGCCAAAACCGGCAATGCCCCGTGCGCAGGGCTTTGCCTTTGTTTTTGCCCCGGCAAGCTTTTTATTCCGCATTTGCAAACACCGGCGCACCTACCCAAAGGGGGCAACCATGAAAAAACAGTACCTGCCTGAAATTTTGGCGGCCAACAGCTACCCCGGCCGCGGCATTGCGCTTGGCAGCAGCCAAAACGGCAGCCATGCCGTTATTGTGTATTTTATTATGGGCCGCAGCCAAAATTCCCGCAACCGGGTATTCACCGAAAAAGAGGGGGGCATTATTACCGAAGCAGCCGACCCCGCCCTTTTAAAAGACCCCAGCCTTATTATTTACGCCCCGGTGCGCCGGGCGGGCCGCCGCACCATTGTTACCAACGGCAACCAAACCGATACCATTTACGACTGCCTTACCGCGGGCCTCAGCTTTGAACACGCCCTGCGCACCCGCACCTTCGAGCCCGATATGCCCAATTTTACCCCCCGCATTTCCGGCATGCTTACGCAAGACTGGGACACCTTTTTCTACCAGCTTTCCATTTTAAAATCTGACGATGGCGACGCCAAAAGCGCCCAGCGCTTTTTCTTTGACTACCCCCAGCCCCAGCCCGGCACCGGCCACTTTATACACACCTATGCCGCCGACGGCAACCCCCTGCCCAGCTTTGAGGGCGAGCCCCGCCCCATTTTAATACAAGGCGACATTGACGAGTTTGCCGGCAGCGTATGGCAAAGCCTGAACCCCGAAAACAAAATTTCGCTGTTTGTGCGCTACATTGGGCTGGATGGCAGCCTTGAAACCCGCATTTTCAACCGCTACCAAAAGGTGTAGGGTTTTACCGGCTTTGCAAAAAAACACCAAAGAGGGAAAACAATGAAAGAGCTGGAACTGAAATACGGATGCAACCCCAACCAAAAACCCGCCCGCATTTTTGCCGCCGAAGGCGGGCTGCCGGTGGCTGTGTTAAACGGCAAGCCCGGCTATATCAACTTTCTCGATGCTCTCAACAGCTGGCAACTGGTGAAAGAGCTGAAAGAGGCCACCGGCCTGCCCGCCGCCGCCTCTTTTAAGCACGTTTCCCCGGCGGGGGTCGCCGTGGGGCTGCCCCTTTCGCCGGTGCTGCGGCAAATTTATTTTGTGGACGAAGCCATTGCCCTTTCCCCCCTGGCCGCCGCCTATGCCCGCGCCCGCGGGGCCGACCGCATGTCCAGCTACGGAGACTGGGCCGCCCTTTCCGACATTTGCGACGAGGCCACCGCCCTTTTATTGCAGCACGAGGTGAGCGACGGCATTATTGCCCCCGGCTACACCCCAAAGGCCCTGGCCCTGTTAAAGGCAAAGCGCAAGGGCGGCTACAACATTGTGCAGGTAGACCCCGCCTACACCCCGCCCGCCATTGAGCGCAAGGATGTGTTTGGCGTTACCTTCGAGCAGGGCCGCAACAATTTTGCAATTGACGAAAGCCTGCTGCAAACCCTGCCCACCCAAAACAAAACCCTTACCGAAACCCAAAAGCGCGACCTGCTTATTTCCCTCATCACTTTAAAATACACCCAAAGCAATTCGGTGTGCTATGTAAAAGACGGCCAGGCCATTGGCGTTGGGGCCGGGCAGCAAAGCCGCATTCACTGCACCCGGCTGGCAGGCGCAAAAGCCGACAACTGGCACCTGCGCCAGCACCCCAAAGTGCTGGCCCTGCCCTTTTTAAAAACCCTGGGCCGCGCCAACCGCGACAATGCCATTGACCTGTATATTTCCGACGATATGGACGACGTGCTGGCGCAGGGCGCCTGGCCCTCTATTTTTGCCGCCCGCCCCGAGCCCCTTACCCCCGCCGAGCGCAAGGCCTGGCTGGCCGGCGTAAGCGGGGTGGCCCTTGGCAGCGACGCCTTTTTCCCCTTTGGAGACAACATTGAGCGCGCCCACCGCAGCGGGGTAAGCTGCATTGTGCAGCCCGGCGGCTCCATTCGCGACGACCATGTAATTGAAACCTGCAACAAATACAACATTGCCATGGCCTTTAGCGGCATGCGGCTGTTTCACCACTAAAACCCGCCGCGCAAAGGCGGCGCGCCGCCAAAACCGCCCGGGACACAGGCAGGGGGGCCTTTTGCACATAGCCGCTTTCGGCTATGCCCCGGCTTGCCGCCCGCCGGGCAAAGCCCTGCGGCGCAGGCGGCGTTCGCCCTTTGCCGCCGAAACGGTTCGGCGGCTGCCTTTTGCGCAAGGCCCCCTGGGCAAGAAGGAGATTTGCATTGAAAATAGCGGTTGTTGGCAGCGGCGGGCGAGAGCACGCGCTGGTAAAAAAAATAAAGCAAAGCCCCCTTTGCACCGGCCTGTATGCCATTCCCGGCAACGGGGGCATGGCAAAGGACGCCGTTTTGGTACCCATTGCCGCCAATGAAATTCAAAAGGTGGTGCGCTTTTGCCTGCAAAACAGCGTGGAGTATGTGGTGGTGGCCCCCGACGACCCGCTGGCCCTTGGCATGGTAGACGCCCTGCAAGAGGCCGGCATTGCCGCCTTTGGCCCCAGCAAAGCCGCCGCCCGCATTGAGGCCAGCAAGGTTTTTTCCAAAAACCTGATGCGCAAATACGGCATTCCCACGGCGGAATACCACGCTTTTTCCGCCGAAAAAGACGCCCTTGCCTATTTTGAAACCGCCGCCTTCCCCCTTGTGGTAAAGGCCGACGGCCTGGCCCTTGGCAAAGGGGTGTTTATTTGTGAAACCGCGGGGCAAGCCGCCGAGGCCGTAAACAGCATTATGCGGCAAAAAATATTTGGCGACAGCGGCAGCCAAATTGTGGTGGAGGAATTTTTAACCGGGCCCGAGGTGAGCGTGCTTGCCTTTTGCGATGGCGAAACCCTGCTGCCCATGGTGAGCAGTATGGACCACAAGCGCATTTTTGACGGCGACGGGGGCCCCAACACCGGCGGCATGGGCACCATAGCCCCAAACCCTTTTTACACCGCCGAAATAGCCGACACCTGCATGCAAACCATTTTTATGCCCACCGTAAAAGCCATGCAGGCCGAAGGCTGCCCCTTTAAGGGCTGCCTGTATTTTGGGCTTATGCTTACCCCCGCGGGGCCAAAGGTAATTGAATACAACTGCCGCTTTGGCGACCCCGAAACCCAGGAGGTGCTTCGGCTGCTGGAAAGCGACCTTGTCCCCATTTTACAGGCCTGCACCGCAGGCACCCTTGCCCCGGGCCTGGTGCACTTCGGCACGGGCGCCGCCGCCTGTGTGGTGCTGGCCAGCGGCGGCTACCCCGGCCCCTACCAAAAGGGAAGCCCCATCAACGCTGCCGCCGCCGCGGCCCTGCCGGGCATACAGCTGTATTATGCCGGGGCCGCCCTTGCAAACGGCCGCCTTATTACCGCGGGCGGCCGGGTGGTGGGGGTAAGCGCCACCGCCCCCACCCTGCGCGAAGCGCTGCAAAAGGCCTACGCCGCCTCTGCTGGGGTTTCGTTCGACAACCGCTTTTACCGCAAAGCCATAGGCCAAAAGGCCCTGCTGGCTTTGCAGCACAAATAATACTTTGGCACACGGCCCCACAGGCAGGGCAGGCGGTATGCGGAAAAGGGACTTTCCCATATAGCCGCACGCCTGGCAGCAGCCGCGCCGCTGTACAGGCAGCAGGGCAATTTACCCTTTGCTTTGGGCCTGCCATTATGTTTCAACGGAGGTTTTCATGGTATACCGGGTTTATACAGAAAAAAAACCGCCCTTTGCCACCGAGGCCGAGGCCCTGCGGCAAGAGCTGGTGAGCCTGCTGGGCATACAGGGCCTTGCCGGCCTGCGCATTGTAAACAGGTACGACATTGAGGGCATTTCCGAAGAGCTGCTGCACCGGTGCATTCCCCTAGTGTTCAGCGAACCGCCGGTAGACCAGGTATACCATGCCCTGCCCGCCGCCGATGCGGTGTTTGCCGTAGAATACCTGCCCGGCCAGTTCGACCAGCGGGCCGAGTCTGCGGCGGAATGCGTGCAGCTGGTAAGCCAGGGCGAGCGGCCTGTGGTGCGCAGCGCCAAGGTATATCTTTTAGAGGGAACCCTTGCCCCGGGCCAGCTTGCGGAAATTAAAAAATACCTCATCAACCCGGTGGAGGCGCGGCAGGCAAACCTCGCCGAAAAGCAAACCCTGGCCGCCCACTACCCGCCCCCGGAGGAGGTGCCGGTGATCGAGGGCTTTTTGGCCCTGCCTGAAAGCGGGCTTTGTGCCTTTATAGAACAGTACGGCCTTGCCATGGACGCCGACGACCTTGCCTTTTGCCGCGGCTATTTTGAAACCGAAGGGCGCAACCCCACCCTTACCGAGCTGCGCATGATAGACACCTACTGGAGCGACCACTGCCGCCAC